>NZ_CAKKTL010000079.1:16147-16689 GCF_920664355.1 Protofrankia sp. CiP1_Cm_nod2 | reverse complement strand
GGCGGGCCGACCTGGTGGAGGTGCTCAACCTCGACGAGCGTTCCCGGAGCACCCGCGAAGTCGTCGACGAGTCCCTGCTCGGCGACATCCAGAACAAGATCCGGAACGCGGGGGAGGCGCTGCGCGCCAACGACCTGCCACGCCACCGGCACTGGTGCAAGGCATGCGCTACCTGCGACCTCGCCGGCATCTGCCGCGACAAGCCTGCCTGACGGAGGCCGGACAAGAATCAGTAAAATCATCTGTACCTTCTGGTATCCAGATATGTCCAGATATCGCGAGTGACGATTCCGAGAGATGACGGGGGCGGGATGGCACTGTCCAGGGCTGCGGCACGGCTGTACGCGGAGATCGGCCCCACCTGGTCCAACTGCGGTCCGTTGCAGAACCGCCTGAAGATACGGGGTGACACGCAGTTCGCCGCCGTCGTGGAGGAGCTTGTCACGGCCGGGCTGGCGGTCCTGGAGGGACGGCGGATTCGCCGAGCGGACGCCGGCGACGGCAACGCCCGCCTCCAGCCGGAGATGTCCGCCGACGCACAG
>NZ_CAKKTL010000079.1:0-16016 GCF_920664355.1 Protofrankia sp. CiP1_Cm_nod2 | reverse complement strand
CAGATCTTCGACCGGCTTCCGCCGGACGGCAGCGCCATCGGTGGTCTGCAGCTCCGCGGCCTGGTCAGGCTTACCAACGATCGTTATCGGGCGGCCGTGGAGGAGCTCAAGGCCGCTGGCCTCGTCCGCCCGGGACGGGGCCGTGGCGGCACGCTCGCCCGCGCGGACGACGCGCTCCAGTCACCGGACGCCGAGGTGCCCGCAACCTCGCTGGACGACGCCAGGCTCACGCCCGCGGGCCCCGGGCAGCTGGTTCACCGGGAGTCCGAGCTGTACCAGCCGTTCGTCGACTGGTACCGGAGCGACCTCGACACCAGAACGCTCACGTTCGGCCACGTGCGCGAGACCGCGACCGCGCGTGGCCGGGCCCGGGCCAGCGGTCAGTGGTCCCGGCCCGACGTGGCCGCGGTTGAGGTGTGGAGCTCACCCCTGCTGCCCGACGTCGAACTCACGATCTCGTCCTTCGAGATCAAAAGGGCGTCGGAGGCCAACCGGCTGGAATCGCTCTATGAGGCGGCGGCGCACGGCCGGTGGGCGCACTACCCGAGTCTCGTCGTCGAAACGGCTTCTCCCGAGGCTGAACTGGCACTACGCGAGGACATCTGGCCGGAACTCGACAGGCTGAAGCTGGGTCTGTACACGATGTACAACCTTGGCGACGGGACCTTCCAGATAGAGAAGCACCTCTTTCCGCCGCGGCAGACGCCCGAGCTAGGTTACCTGGATGAGTTGCTGGAGCATTTCTTCTCGGAGGACAAAGCGTTGCGGGAGAAGTACCAGCAGGCGATCGGACGGTAGCCGGCCGCCTAAGAAGATCGGCACGAGTTTGTCGCTGTGTACGCTGACACAGCCAAAAAGCGTACACAGCGACAAACTCGTGCCAATCATGGTCTGCGTGGGTGGTTATCTCGCCTCGTCGAGCGAGGAAAGGGCCGTGGGTGGAGCCGTGACGGGGAAACGTGAAGTGTGCGAGGTCGGCAAGTGCGTCACCGCTCCGTTCGCGTACTTGTCCGGCGGTTCGATGGTGCTGCCGCGGACGGTACGGACAGGCTGGACGGGGTGGAGGCGGATGGATCGGATGCGGCGGGGGCGGCCGGTAGCGGTGTCGCCGGAGGTGTTGTGGCCGGGCGGGATTCGGTCGGGAGGGCGGCGCGGGGGGAGGGTACGGGGGGAGGCGGCGGGGCGAGGTCGGCCAGGGCGCGCGGCAGTGCGCGGCTGAGGGCGGTGATGCCCGGCTGGATGGTGGGGTCGCTGTGCAGGGCGATGCCGATGAAGTCGCGGCCGCTGGTCACGGCGACGCTGAGCCCGTGCCCGCGGGCGAGCGGCACGATGCCGTAGAGCTCCCGCATCGGGGCGCCGGCCAGCCGCGGGGTTCTGTTCGATCCCGGGATGTTGCTCACCACGATGTCGAACAGCAGGTTGGCGCCGCGTCCGGCCAGCGGCGCGACGAGATGGTGCACCGCGGCGGGCAGCGAGTGGGCCAGCAGCGGGAACGCGCCGGCCCCGCGGTAGGGGCCGGCGGCCTTGTTGCGTTCCATGGCGACGCGGACGGCCCGCAGCCGCCGTACCGGGTCCGGTTCGGACACCGGCAGGTCGCACAGGTATCCGGACAGGTTGTTACCCGGCCCCTGCCCCGGCCCCGCGGCGTCGGGGCGCAGCGCGACCGGGATGAGCGCCCGCGGCGCGGCTCCGCCGAGCCCACGGTCGCCGGAGTCCAGCCAGTCCCGCAGCGCCCCGGCGAGCACGGCGAGGACGACCTCGTGGGTCATGACCCGGTGCCGCTGCCGGACCCGCCGGACCGCGCCCGGATCCAGCTGGACGAGGGTCAGCCGCCGCTCCGGCGGCGTTTCCGACTGTTTCCCCGGCAGGGACGGTTTTCCCACCACGGAGGACACCGCGGACAGGCGTGCCCTGCGCAGTACCGACGCCGCGATGCCCAGTTCGCGTGTGGTCCGGCGGCTGGTCTCGACCAGTTGCCCGGCGATCAGGGAGGGGCCGGCGACCAGCGTGGGGATCGCGCTGAGCCACTGGTCCGGCCGGGGCAGCAAGCGCCATGCCACGGGCGCGCCCGCCACCGGCCCGCCCGTGGCCGTCGACCCGGCCGCGGAGGACCTGGCCGTGGCTGACGGAGCCGTTGCGGTGTCGCAGGCGAGGGCGTTCCCTTCGTTGCCGAGCGCGGTGGGCTCGTCGTACATCGCGGAAAAGAGGCGGACGCCGCCCTGGCCGTCGGTGACGGCGTGATGTGTTTTGAGCAGGAACGCGAAGCGTCCGTCGGACAGTCCAGTGATCACATGTGCTTCCCACAGCGGCCGGGCCGGATTGAGCTGGGACGCCATCGCGCTGGCGGTGTATTCGGTGAGCTGGTCGCGCGTTCCGGGGGGCGGCAGACAGCAGACCCGGATGTGTGCCTCCACCTGGAACTGCGGGTCCTCGACCCATTCCGCGGCGGCGGGCGGTAGCGCCGTCGACCGGAGGCGCTGCCGGAACTGGGGGAAACCGCTCATCCGCTCGCTGAGCAGACGGACCAGTTTCTCGACACCGACGGGGTGGTCCGGCTCGAATATCATCAGCGCGCCGATGTTCATCGGGGCCGTCCGGTCGTCCAGTTTCAGAAATGCCATGTCCAGCCCGCTCAACCGCTCGCCGGCCATCCGGCCTTCCTTTCTGTATCTCGCCTGTGTTCCGTCGCTGTGCCTCGTCGACGTGGGACGCGCCGGGGCCGTGCTGCTGTGCGCGAGAGATGCCCGCCATCGTGCTGTGCGCGGGACGTGCCCCTGTGCTGTGCGCGGGACGTGCCCTTTGTGCTGTGCACAGCACGTGCTCCTGTGCTGTGCACAGCACGTGCCTTCGTGCTATGCGCGGGCTGCGCCGGCCGCGGTGCTGCTCGGGGTGTTGAGGTGTTTGACGACTTCGCGGAAGACCATGGGGTTGGCCGCCATGGCACCATGGTTGCTGATATCGACTGGGTACAGGTCCTGCAACGTGATGTTCTGCACGCCCGGCCCGTTCAGGAACGCCGAGGCATAGGGCGTGACGACATCATCGAATTTGGACGCGATGACCGTGTACTGGACGCCGGGCACGGTTTCTCCATCCCCGTTGAGTTTGGTCAGCAGCACGGAGCCGATGGTCTGGTCGGCGCAGGCCGGCGGCATGGTCGAACCGATCAGCTGCTCGGCGCCGGGGAACTGCTTGGCCAGCGTGACCAGCTCGTTCTCCGCCATGCCGTGGTTGGACGGGGAGAGCGAGATCAGCCGGTTCACCTTGCCCGCTCCACCGAGGAACTTGATGTAGTAACGCGGCATCATGCCGCCCTGTGAGTGGCCGACGATGTCGACCTGGCTGGCGCCGGTGGCGGCCAGCACCTTGTCCACGAACGCGGCGAGCTGCTGGGCCGACTTCTCGATCGAGTCCAGGCCGTGCAGGACCGGTATTCCGGGCAGGGCGCCGTAGTCCAGCCGGAACACGGTGAATCCGGCCGCGGCGAGCACGGGCGCGGTGGTGATCCAGTAGTCGCGGGCGTTGCCGAAGGTGCCGTGTACCAGCACCACGGGACGGGGATGCTCGGCGCTCGGGCGAGCCTTCCAGTCGTCGATGTTCGGCAGCTGGACGACGCCGGCCACCTGGGCGGCGACCTGGGCCGGCGCACCGAGAACACCATCCACCGTTCGTCCTATTTTCGGGAACGACATGACGTAAAACCTCCCACCATTCCGCCGGACATCACGTGCTCAGCGAAATGCTAGCCGAAGATTGGTGTCCCGGCCGGGGCCCGGTGAAACAGAACCGTTTGTCCGGCGGCATGCCGATGTTCTTCCTTCCGGATGTTCCCGGGTTGGGATCCGGCCGTTCCCGGCTGCCGTGAGTACGGGTGTTCGTCCGGAGCCGTGGTGTACGTCGGGTGGCCGCTCGTGTCCCGTTCGGCGGAAAATCACGTCATCCGGTGGAAATTTCGCCGGTGCGCGCGCCGGGCTGTTTTCCGGTCGGATCGCCGATGTATGCGGGTTGGTGGTGGAATGCGTCCGGGTGCCGGGCCGCGGCCGGTCGGGACGGGGTGCTCCGTGGCCGGCCGGGAGGCGGCTGTCCTGGCGTTCCGGCGGGTCGCGGGGCTAGGTTGCGGTCACCGGGGCGACATCGGGCGGGCCCGTCCACGCCGCTACAGCGCGTAACCATGTTAGGCGGTCACGCTGTGTCGCCACACCGTGCTGACAGGGCTGCGCGCTTTCGTGGCCGCCCGGTGCTACTGTCACGCAGTGTCACCACGGTTCGGTTGATCGGTTCCGGTCGGTTGATCGGTTCCGGTTGACGGTGAACCCGCTCCGGCGGGCCGGCGGTGACACGAGCATGTTCCTTTCGTGCCACCGTGGGCCGGAATTTCCGGATCATCAGTGGATCGCATGGCGACGGGCACACACCGCTCATCGCCGCGCGATCCGGATCATCAGGGACGCCGGCGGGCCGCCCGATGGCGCGATCAGGATTTTTTCGCGCCGTCGCAGCGGCCCGGACTCCCGGATTCCCGGGTCCCCGGAGCAGCGATAAAGATGGCGAATGATTTCATATGCCCGGTCGTCCTGGCGATTGGTGATAACTCGAACATGAAACTGATGGTGCGGGTGGACAGGCGCTCCCCTGCGGAGCGGATTCGATTGGATTATTTCTCGGATATTGATCCGACGTCGGCCGTCGACACCGGCGCGTCGGTTCGTCGAGCGACCACCGGGGGCTGACCGTGCTGGTACCGCTCAAGGATTCCTGGTCGTTGGTCCTCGGTGTGTCCAGCGGCATGGGGCGGGCCACGGCCCGCGCGCTGGCCGCGGAGGGCGGCAACGTCATCGGGATTCACCTCGACACCGCCGACGGGCAGGAAACCGCCGGGGAACTGGCCGCGGAACTGCGGGAACGAGGTGTCGCCGCGCATTTCTTCAACCGTAATGTCGCCGCCGCAGCCACTCGTGCCGACCTGGTGCCCCGGATCGCTGAGCTGACCGGTGACGCCGGGCTGCGCGTCGTGGTCCACTCGGTCGCCTTCGGCTCGCTGCTGCCTTTCGTGCCCCCGCCCACGGCCACGGATGTGCCCACGGCCACGGTCACGGCTGTGCCCGACGCGCGGGGCGGTGGCACCATCACGGCGAGGCAGATGGCCATGACCCTCGACGTGATGGCGCACAGCCTCGTCTACTGGACGCAGGATCTGCTGGCCGCCGGGCTGCTGCGGGCCGGCGCCAAGATCTATGCGCTGACCAGCGCCGGGAGCTCCCTGGTGATTCCCAGCTACGGGGCCGTCTCGGCGGCCAAGTCGGCGCTGGAGTCGCACGTCCGGCAACTCGCCGTGGAGCTCGCGCCGCGCGGGGTGGCGGTCAACGCGCTGCGCCCCGGCACGACGATCACGCCCGCGTTCCGGAAGATCCCGGGCAGCGCGCAGTTCGACGACGCCTGCCTCGCCCGCAATCCGCACCGGCGGCTGACCCGGCCCGAGGACGTCGGTGAGGCGATCGTCGTCCTGTCCGCCAGCGATTCGTCCTGGGTGACGGGAAACGTGATCGGTGTCGACGGCGGCGAACTGATCGGGACGTGACACTCCGCCGGTCCCGCCCGGCGGGGTGGCCCGAGGACGCCGGCCGGTGACGAGACGGAGACGAACAGGCCCGCGGCACCGCGGGGAAGAACGGGCCCACGGCCCGGCGGAAACGTGATCGCGCTGCTTTCGGCCGTCCGGAACAGGCACAACGGGAAACCGGGCCAGGCGTGACGAGAAAAAGCGGAAAAAGAAGAAAAAGGATGCGATAAATGACCAGGAACCTGGAGATCGCGGTGGACCGGGAGGAGCTGCGCGCCCTCGTCGCGGACACCCTCGAACGGTCGCCGGCCGAGGTGACCGACGACGCCGACTTCGTCGGCGAGCTCGACCTCGACTCACTGATGGCGCTGGAGATAGTGGTGCGTCTGGAGAAGCGCTACCGCATCAGGGTGAAGGACGAGGAGTTCGCCAGCATCACCTCGCTGAACGGGATCTACGATCTGCTGACGGCCAAACTCGGGGGGACCTGACGTGCCCGGCGACATCCGTCCGGTCGCCGTGGTGACCGGTGGTTCCCGCGGCATCGGGCGGGCCGTGGTGCGGCAGTTGGCCGCCGACGGTTTCGACGTGGCGTTCTGTTACCACAGCCGTCCCGACGCCGCGGAGGAGGCCGTCGCCGAGGCGGCGGCCCACGGCGGACGGGTGATCGCCCGCAAACTGGACATCGCGGACGCCGGCGAAGCCCGGGCGCTGGTCTCCGCCGCCGAGGACGAGCTCGGGCCGGTAGACGCGGTGGTCGCCTCCGCCGGTGTCGTGCGGGACAACCCCCTGGTGCGGATGACCGACGACGAATGGCGGACCGTGCTCGGCACCAACCTCGACGGCACGTACAACATCTGCCGGGCGGCAATCTTCTCCTTCATGAAACGCCGTACCGGCTGTGTCGTGACGATGTCCTCGGTGGCGGGTGTGCACGGCAGCGCGAAACAGACGAACTACGCGGCGTCCAAGGCCGGTGTCATCGGCTTCACCCGCGCGCTGGCGAAGGAGTGCGGGCCGTTCGGGATACGGGCCAACGCGGTCGCGCCCGGCCTCATCGACACCGACATGATCAGCGGTCTCGGGCCGTTGCGCGAGCGGCTCGTCGAGCGTATTCCGTTGGGCCGGGTGGGGAGCCCGGACGACGTGGCCGCCCTCGTCTCCTTCCTCCTTTCCGACCGGGCCGGCTACATCACCGGCCAGGTATTCGGTGTGGACGGCGGGCTGGTCGTGTGACCGGCCCGCGTCCGAGGTTCTTTTCCGGGCCCGGGGTTCCCGGCGCGTCGGGGCCGGCCGGCGGACCCGTGCCCACTGGTGTTTTCCGAGGAGCCCGATGACGACGACCACCCGCACCGGTGAAGCATGGCTGCGGCGCTTCCACCCGGTGCCGCACGCCACCGCCCGGCTGCTCTGCCTGCCGCACGCCGGTGGCTCGGCGAGCTTCTACTTCCCGGTCTCGCGGGCGCTGTCCGCTTCTGCGCCGGCCTCGATACCGGCCTCGATACCGGTCTTGATGCCGGCATCGGCGCAGGCGCCGGTGTCCGCCTCGCGGCCGGCATCGGTCGAGGTGCTGGCGGCCCAGTATCCCGGCCGGCAGGACCGGCGCAGCGAGACCTGCGTGGAGGACGTCGGGGAGCTTGCCGACCACCTCGTCGAGGCGCTGGCGGGCTGGACCGACCGGCCGCTGGCCCTGTTCGGGCACAGCATGGGCGCCACCGTCGCCTTCGAGGTCGCCCGGCGGCTGGCGGGTGCCGGTGTGACCGTCGCGGCGCTGTTCGTCTCCGGCCGCCGCGCGCCCTCCCGGCAGCGGGCCGAGAACATCCACCGCGGCCCGGACGACCTGCTGCTGGCCGAGCTGAAAGCGCTCAGCGGAACCGGGGAGAAGGTGTTCGGCGACAGCGAACTGCTCGACCTCGTGCTGCCGGTGATCCGCAGTGACTACAAGGCGGCCGAAACATATCGCTACCAGCCCGGGCCGAAGCTGGCCTGCCCGATCGTCGCCCTGGTCGGGGACAGCGATCCGAAGGTCACGGCCGACGACGCCCGGGCCTGGGCGGACCACACCACGGCGCGGTTCGAGATGGCGGTCTTCCCCGGTGGCCACTTCTACCTGACCGAACACCGCCCGGCCGTCGTCCACACGATCCTGGACCGTCTCGCGCGGTTCTGCGGCTGACTTCTCCCGTTTCTGTCTTCTTTCGTGACCGATCCGCCCACCCGGGCTCGTCGCAGCGATTCTGTCATAATCATTTCCTGGTTGTTCGGTAGTTCAGTCGTGATGTGCCGCCATTCCATGGTGATGTTTGTTCCGGATGTTGTACCGCTTTTGTTCCCGGTCGGCCGTGACGTGGTTCCCCCGCGGTGGGCGGTCTGCTACCGGCGGCCGTCGGGCCGCCGGGCCGTCGAACCGCCGGGAAATCAGGTGGACGACGTCGGCGGCACGGCTTTTCCCTGTTTCGACCGGAGGTGGCCTTGTACCAGTCGGAGGTGGCGATGAGCGGTTCCGAAGCCGTCCCGGACGCGCCGTCGGTGCGCCCGGACCGCCGGATCGCCGTTGTCGGCATGTCCTGCCGCCTGCCCGCGGCACCCGGCCCCGACGCCTTCTGGCGGCTGCTGCGCGGCGGGACGTCCGCCATCACCGAGGCGCCGGCGGACCGTTGGGGCCCGCCCGGCCCCTTCGACGGCGAGCTGTCCCGCCCCGGCGGCTGGCAGGGCGGGTTCCTCGAGCAGGTCGACCGGTTCGACGCGGAGTTCTTCGGTATCTCCCCGCGCGAGGCCGCCACGATGGACCCCCAGCAGCGGCTGATGCTCGAACTCGGCTGGGAGGCGCTGGAGGACGCCGGGATCCTCCCCGGGACGCTGCGCGGCACCCGCGGCGGCGTGTTCGTCGCGGCGATGTGGGACGACTACGCCACCGTGCTGCGCCGGGGCGGGCCGGCGGCGGTCAGCCAGCACACCATGACCGGGCTGCACCGCAGCGTCATCGCGAACCGGCTGTCGTACAAGCTGGGTCTGCGCGGCCCGAGCCTGGTCGTCGACACGGGCCAGTCCTCCTCGCTCGTCGCGATCCACCTGGCCTGCGAGAGCCTGCTGCGGGAGGAGTGCTCCGTCGCGCTCGTCGGCGGAGTGAACCTCATGCTCGCCGCCGAGAGCACCGTGACGGTCGACCGGCTCGGCGCGCTGTCGCCCGACGGGCGCTGCCACACCTTCGACGCGCGCGCGAACGGCTTCGTCCGCGGCGAGGGCGGGGCCGTCGTCGTCCTCAAACCCCTCGCCCTGGCCCAGGCGGACGGCGATCCGATCCACTGCGTGATCCTGGGCAGCGCGGTCAACAACGACGGCGGTGGCGACACCCTGGTCACCCCGGCCCAGGCCGGGCAGGAGGACGTCCTGTGGCAGGCGTGCGCCCGGGCCGGCATCGACCCGGGCGACGTGCAGTACGTCGAGATGCACGGGGCCGCGACCAGGGTCGGCGACCCGGTGGAGGCCGCCGCTCTCGGCGCAGCCCTCGCCGCCGCCAGGGCGGGCCGGTCGCCTCTGCGGGTGGGCTCGGTCAAGACCAACATCGGGCATCTCGACGGCGCGGCCGGTATCGCCGGCCTGGTGAAGACCGTCCTCTGCGTCCGCAACCGGGAATTCGTCCCGAGCCTGAACTTCCAGGCGCCGAACCCGCGGATTCCGCTGGACGCGCTGAACCTGGCCGTTGCGGTGAGCACGCAGCACTGGCCGGACGAGGGCCACGGCCGCGTCGCCGGCGTCAGCGCGTTCGGCATGGGCGGCACCAACTGCCACGTGCTGCTCACCGAGGCGCCGGAGCCGGACCGCCGGGACGGCACCCGCGAGCACACCCGCGACGACACGCACGACGACGGGGGCGACGGCACATGTGCCGTCACGCGTGACGGCACGCGGGGGGAACGGGGGAGCGAGCCGCCGGCGGTGCCCTGGGTGCTCTCCGGCCGCGGCGCCCGGGCACTGCGGGAGCAGGCGAAGCGGCTGCGCTCCCACCTCGACGATCATCCGGAGCTCGAACCGGCCGACGTGGCCTACTCGTTGGCGACCACCCGTACCGCCTTCCGCCACCGCGGCGGACTGGTCGCCCGGGACCGGGCCGGCCTGCTGCGCGGCCTGGACGCCCTGGCCGAGGGACAGGAGTTCCCCGGCCTGGTGCGTGGGACCGCCGGCGACGCCGGCGTGCTGGCGTTCCTCTTCGCCGGCCAGGGGGTGCAACGGCCGGGCATGGGCGGGCAGCTGCGCGGCCGCTTCCCGGTCTTCGCCGAGGCCTTCGACGAGGTGTGCGCACACCTGGACAGCCACTTCGACCGTTCGGTGCGCGACGTCGTCCTCGCCCCGGAGGGATCGCCGGACGCCGCGCTGCTCAACCGGACGGACTACACGCAGGCGGCGCTGTTCGCGCTGGAGACCGCGCTGTGCCGGCTGGTGCTGCGGTGGGGCCTACGGCCCGGCTTCCTGCTCGGCCACTCCCTCGGCGAGCTGACCGCCGCCCACGCCGCCGGCGTCCTGGACCTCGCCGACGCGTGCGCGCTGGTGGCCGCGCGCGGCCGGCTGATGCACGGGCTTCCCTCCGGCGGCGCGATGGTCGCGCTGCAGGCCACCGAGGAGGAGGTGCTGCCGCTGCTCGCCGGCCGCGAGGCGCACCTGAGCATCGCCGCGGTCAACGCGCCGACGGCGACCGTGATCTCCGGCGAGGAGCCGGCGGCCCTGGCCGTCGCCGCCCACTTCGAGGCCGCCGGACGCAAGACCACCCGGCTGCGGATCAGCCTTGCCTCGCACTCGCCGCTGGTGGACGGCATGCTGGCCGAGTTCGGCGAGGTGGCACGGGGCCTGTCGTTCGCGCCGCCGCGCATCCCGATCGTCTCGACCGTCACCGGCGAGCCGGCCTCCGCCGCGGACCTGTGCGCACCCGGATACTGGGTGCGCAACGTCCGCCAGGCGGTCCGGTTCCGTGACGGCGTCCGGCAGCTGCGGGCGCACGGCGTCACCGCGTTCCTGGAGCTCGGCCCGGACGGTGTGCTCTCGGCGCTGGCCCAGGACTGCCTGGCCACCCCGTCCGCGCACACCCCGGAGATCGCCGTGGTGCCGGCGCTGGCCAAGGACCAGCCCGAACCCGACGCGCTGCTCACCGCCGTCACCAGCCTGCACGTCCACGGGATCACGCCGGACTGGGACGAGTTGTTCGCCGACCGGGACCGCCGGCCGGTGCGGCTGCCGACGTACGCGTTCGCCCGCCGGCGCCACTGGGTGGACGTGTCCGCGCCCGGCGACGGTGGCCGCAGCCCGATCGACGGTGGCGCCGGTGACCGTCCGGTCATCACGGCCGCGACGGCCGCGACGGCCGCGCCGGCGGAGGCGGCGGAGGCCGAGGAGCTGGAGCCGGAGCCGCGGGTCGCGCTGGCCCACAGCCTGGCCGGGCGCTCCGACGCCGAGCGGGAGGAGATCCTCGCGGACCTGGTCGGCCGGCACGTCGCCGTCCTGCTCGGGCACACCTCGCCGGACGCCGTCGACGTGGGCTCGGCGTTCCGGGACCTCGGCTTCGACTCGCTCACCGGCGTCCGGCTGTGCCAGCGCCTGGCCGAGGCCACCGGGGTACCGGTGCCGGCCACGGTGCTGTTCGAACATCCCACGCCACTGGCCCTGGCACGTCATCTCAACCGCGAGATCCCGGGCGGTCAGGCCGCCGTCCCGGGAGGCGCCGTGTCCGGCGTTCCGGCAGGTGCCGCCTCCGGCACCGACGAGCCGATCGCCATCGTCGCGATGGCCTGCCGCTATCCCGGCGGGGTGCGCACCCCGGAGCAGCTGTGGGAGCTCGTCGCCGGCGGCCGGGACGCCATCGGAGGCTTCCCCACCGACCGTGACTGGGACGTCGACGCCCTGTACCGGCCCGGCCGGGCCGAGCCGGGGCGCACCTACGTCGACACGGGCGGCTTCCTCGACGACGCCGCCCTGTTCGACCCCGGCTTCTTCGGCATCTCCCCGCGCGAGGCGGCGGCGATGGACCCGCAGCAGCGGCTGCTGCTGGAGACCGCCTGGGAGGCGGTCGAACGAGCCGGTATCGCGCCCGAGGCGCTGCACGGCAGCCGGACCGGGGTCTTCGTCGGCGCCATGCCCCAGGACTACGGCCCGCGCCTGCACCAGGCCCAGCAGGGCCTGCACGGCCACCTGCTGACCGGCACCACGCTCAGCATGATCTCCGGCCGGATCGCGTACGTCCTCGGCCTGCGCGGCCCGGCGATCACCGTTGACACGGCGTGCTCGTCGTCGCTGGTCGCCCTGCACATGGCCGCGGCGGCGCTGCGGCGCGGCGAGTGCACGCTGGCGCTTGCCGGCGGGGTCACGGTGATGTCCGGCCCCGGCATGTTCGTGGAGTTCAGCCAGCAGCGCGGGCTGGCCCCCGACGGCCGGTGCAAGCCGTTCTCCTCGGACGCGGACGGCACCGCCTGGTCCGAGGGCGTCGGCCTGCTGATGCTGACAACCCTCTCCGAGGCCCGTCGAGCGGGCCATCCGGTGCTGGCTCTCCTGCGGGGTTCGGCGGTCAATTCCGACGGCGCGAGCAATGGCCTGACCGCGCCGAACGGCGCGGCGCAGGAACGGGTGATCCGCGACGCCCTAGCGGACGCCCGGCTGGCCCCCGACGAGGTGGACGTAGTCGAGGCGCACGGCACCGGCACCACGCTCGGGGACCCCATCGAGGCCCGGGCCGTCCTGGCCGCCTACGGGCAGGGCCGCAGCGCGGACGAACCGCTGCTGCTGGGGTCGATGAAGTCCAACATCGGCCACGCCCAGGCGGCCGCGGGCGTGGCCGGTGTGATCAAGATGGTCATGGCGATGCGCCACGGCCTGCTGCCGGCTACCCTGCACGCCGGGACGCCGAGCCCCCACGTGGACTGGTCCGCCGGCGCGGTCACCCTGCTGGGCCAGGCGCGGCCCTGGCCGGAGCGTGACCGTCCCCGGCGGGCCGCCGTGTCGTCCTTCGGTATCAGTGGCACCAACGCACACACCATCGTCGAGCAGGCGCCGGCCGAGCGGAGCCCCGCCGGCCGGGGCCCAGCCGATCATCTTCCCGCCGGCCAGCCGCCGGCCGGTCAGGGCCTGCCCGGCGGCGTACCGGCCGCCGGCGCGTCCGGCCCCGCCCCGGCGCGTGTCTGGGTGCTGTCCGCCACCAGTGCGGACGCGCTGCGGGCGCAGGCCGAGCGGTTGCGCTCCCACGTCGAGGAACACCCCGCCCTCGACGTGACGGACGTGGCATGGTCCCTGGCCAGCGGCCGGTCCGCGTTCGAGCACCGGGCCGCGGTCGTCGGCCGGGACCGCGGCGAACTGCTCGCCGGACTGCGCGGCCTCGCCCTGGGCGGACCGCGGGCCGCGGCGGTGCTCCAGGGCACCGCCGCGGCCGCCGGCCGGGGGAAGCTGGCCATGCTGTTCACCGGCCAGGGCGCGCAGCGGCCGGGCATGGGCCGGCGGCTGCGCGAGGCCTCCCCAGTGTTCGCCCGCTCTCTGGAGGAGGTGTTCGCCGCCTTCGACGGGCACCTCGACCGCCCGCTGCGCGACGTCATGTTCGCCGAGCCCGGCACGGCCGGAGCGCGGACGCTGAACGGGACCGCGTACGCCCAGCCGGCGCTGTTCGCCCTCGAGGTGGCGCTGTTCCGCCTGACCGAGTCCTGGGGCGTGCGGCCGGACTTCCTCGTCGGGCACTCGATCGGTGAGCTCTCGGCGGCGCACGTCGCCGGGGTGCTGTCCCTGGCCGACGCGGCCACGCTGGTCACCGCCCGCGGCCGGCTGATGCAGGCCCTGCCCGCCACCGGAGCGATGGTGTCGGTGGCGGCCGGCGAGGCCGAGGTCGCCGCACTGCTGGCCGCCCGCGAGGGAGGCGAGGGAGGCGGAGGCCGCGGAGGAGGGGTCGCCGTCGCCGCCGTGAACGGCCCGGCGGCCACCGTGATCTCCGGTGACTCCCGGGCGGTGGACGAGATCGCGCGCGTCCTGCGGGAACAGGGCAGGCGGACAGCGCGCCTGCGCACCAGCCACGCCTTCCACTCCCCGCACATGGACGGCATGCTGGAGGAGTTCCGGCAGGTCGCGCGGTCCGTGACGTTCGCGCCGCCACGGATCGCGATCGTCTCCGGGCTCACCGGCGAGCCGGCCAGCCCGCAGCACCTCACCGACCCCGACTACTGGGTGCGGCACGCGCGTGAGACGGTGCGTTTCCACGACAGCGTGCGCTGGCTGGAAACGGCCGGTGTGACGAGGTTCTGCGAACTCGGGCCGGACGGCGTGCTGACCGCGATGGCGCACGACTGCCTCACCGCGGCCGCGGCCGCCACCACGGCACGGATCGCGCTGCTGCGCCGGGACAGGCCCGAGGACCAGGCCGTGGCCGGCGCGCTCGCGACGCTGTTCACCGTGGGGGTGCGGCTGGACTGGCAGGGGATCTTCGCCGGAGCCGGTGCACGCCGCGTCGACCTGCCCACCTACGCCTTCCAGCGGGAACGCTTCTGGCTGGCCCCCGCCCCGGCAGCCACCTCCGTCCTGGCAGCCACCTCCGCACCGGTGGCCGTCGAGGCCGGCACCACGGTCACCGCCGCGGGCCGCGCGTCCGAGGTGCTGCTCGGCGCGCGCAGCTCACCGGCCGGGGCCGACGGCTTGCTGCTCACCGGCTGGTTGTCCGTGCCGGAGCAGCCGTGGCTGGCCGACCATACGATCATGGGGGCCGTCCTGCTGCCGGGAACGGCCTGCGCGGAACTCGCGCTGCACGCGGGACGCCGCCTCGGTGCCGGGCGCCTGGAGGAGCTCACCCTGCACCGCCCGGTGCCGCTCCCCGCGGACAGCGCGGTCCACGTCCGGGTGACCGTGGACGCGGCCGATGCCGCCGGGAGCCGTTCCGTGCGGCTGTACACGCGGCCGGACATCGCAGCGGACGGCCGCGACGCCGACGAACAGCAGTGGACGCTGCACGCCGAGGGCGTGCTCGCGCCGGAGGGGAACGCGCCGCCGCCCGGTCTCGAGGTGTGGCCTCCCGAGGGCGCCGAACAGCTCCAGGTCGACGACCTCTACCAGCGGCTGGCCGGGCGCGGCTACGACTACGGTCCCGCTTTCCGGGGACTCCGGTCGGCCTGGCGCCGGCAGGACGAGCTGTTCGCGGAGGTGGTCCTGCCCGAAGCCGCGCAGACCCGCCGAGCCGGTACCACCGGTCCTGACAGTGTCACCGGTGGCGACGGTGCCACTGGTGCCGGCGGCGACGGCGTCAACAGTGGAGACAGCGTCAACGGTGCCGGCGGGGCCGGAGCCAGCGGGTACGCGCTGCATCCGGCGCTGGTGGACGCCGCGTTGCACCTGGTCGTGGCTGAGGGCCCGCACGACGGCGACGGCGGGATCGTGCCGTTCTCCTTCAGCGGGTTCACCATCGGCCGGCCCCGGGACGGCTCGAACGTCACGACCGCCCGGGTACGGATCACACCGCACGGCCCGGACGCGGTGTCGGTGACGATCGCCGACGGCACCGGCGTGCCGGTTGCCTGGATCCGGCAGGTCGCGTTCCGGCGGATGGGGCCGCGGCAGCTCCAGGACGCCCGCGGCACCGGCCGTGACGCCCTGTTCCGGGTCGACTGGGTCGAGTTCGACCCGGCGAGCGGCACACGGAACGGTGGCACGCGGGCTGGTGGCACGCGGAACGGTGACATGCCGGCGGGCCGCTGGGCGGTGTTGGGACCGGCCATCGACGCGCTGGCTGCGGCGGTCGACGCCGCGGGCATCGCGCTGGACGGCTACCCGGACCTGGACGCGTTGCGTGCCGCCGTAGAGGCGGGCGCGGTGACGCCGGAGGTGGTGTTCGCACCTGTCAGGCCCGCAGCGCACGAACCCGCACAAAACTCTCCGGCTTCTCCGGCGGACGACCCTCTCCGGCCCGCTGACGTCCACCTCGCGGTGACGCGGGCGCTGGAGCTGGCGCAGTCGTGGCTGTCCGACCGGTCGCTGGCCGCGTCCAGGCTGGTGGTGCTGACCCGCGGCGCGGTCGGCGCCGGCGCGTCCGCGATCACCGATCTGGCCGGTGCCGCGGTCTGGGGGCTGCTGCGCTCGGCGCAGTCGGAGCACCCCGGCCGTTTCGTACTCGCCGACTGTGACGAAGGCGAGCCGTCCTGGCACGCGTTCGTCGCCGCGCTCGTCACCGACCGTGTCCAGCTGGCGGTGCGGGACGCCACGGTGTATGTCCCCGCGTTGGTGCGAGCGGCCCCGATCACCCCAGCTACCCCAGCTACCCCGGCAACCCCGGCAACCCCAGCCGCCCCGGCAACCCCAGCCGCCCCGGCAACCCCAGCCGCCCCGGCCGCCCCGGCCGCGGATGAGTGGCCCCGCCGGTTCGACGGGACCGGCACGGTGCCTGTCTCTTATACACATCTCCGAGCCCACGAGACAAGAGGCAAGATCGTATTCCGTCTTATGCTTG
>NZ_CAKKTL010000078.1:0-21140 GCF_920664355.1 Protofrankia sp. CiP1_Cm_nod2 | reverse complement strand
GTTTGACCCCGCCAAGCATAAAGTTCTCTATACTTAAGATGATCATAATCGTAAGCATAACAAAGTATATAGTCACAAACGCCAGCCAGATACTGGGCCGTCGCCGCAGTGGTTTTACGGAACGTCACCAGCGACACCATGTTCTCGCTGCCGAAAACTTCGTCCAGTAGGCAGCGGACGAGGTGGACGTTTTCGTCGCCGATCTGGACGAAGATGCTGCCGGAGTCGGTGAGCAGGTCGCGGGCGACCGTCAGGCGGTCGCGCAGGTACGACAGGTAGGAGTGGATGCCCAACTCCCAGGTGTCGCGGAACGCCTTGATCTGCTCGACCTCGCGGGTGGCGTCCTCGAGCTTGCCATCCTTGACATCCCGTTTGCGGGTGGAGACCTGCCAGTTCGAGCCGAACTTGATGCCGTAGGGCGGGTCAAAAAAGATCATCTGGACCTTGCCGCGGAGGTCCTCGCGTTCGGCGAGTGACCCCATGACCTCGAGGGAGTCCCCGAGGATCATCCGGTTGGACCAGTTCGCCGCGTGCCGGTAGTAGTCGACCGCGTCGAAGTCGTCCAGGCCGTCGAAGTCGGCGAACAGGTCGAGCTCATCCTGCTGGGCGCCCCGGGCGGATGCCTTGCGGACCTCCTCGACCAGCACCAGCGGGTCGATCTTCTCCTGGATGTAGACGGGTGGGGCGGTCACCGCGAGGTCGACCGAGTCCTGCGCGTCCTTGCCCTTCCAGACCAACTGCGGGTCGAGCGACGGATCCCGCTGGTACACGACGGTGACCGGCTGCTCGACCTCGTCGGGGATGAAGTCGTGCGCGTCCGCGGTGGGGATGTTGACCCGCTTGTCGTCGTGGCGGATCGACGTCACTGGCACCGGGCCCGCCTGCGCGGGCGCCTTTCTACGCGGCGGCATGCTTGTCTTCCCCTCTCCTGGAACCGGTCACACCGCCGGGAACGGTCATGTCGGCAGCCCGGTGATCGGTGCGTCCGCGTGGAGCAGGTCGATCGCCTCGTCGAGCTTCTCCCGGGTGGTCACCGGATCGGTGATCTCGATGTAGCCCCAGCGGCCGTACCCGCCGTGGTTGTTCACCGCGGCGCACCACAGGTTGCGGGCGGTGTCCGCCTTGCTGGAGGTCATCGCCCGCATCGTGGCATTGTGCGTCTTGAACGAGCCGGACACCTCCACGATCAGATGCCGGGGCACGTCGCCGTCCCGTCGGACCAGCCGCACCAGAAAGTCCGGCAGATAGCGGCGGGTCCGCGCGCCGTGCACGTAGGGGATGTCGAACTCCAGATGGTCGTTCTTCACGTAGGCCGCGACCCGCGGCAGGGACTCCAGCGTCTGGGCCATGATCTGCTCCCAGGTGTTGCCGTCGAAGCCGTCGAGCACGACATGGTTGACGTGGCACTTCCGCGGGTCGGTCCGCATCGTCCGCTTCGTGGTGAAGAAGTCGACGGCATCGGTCGAGCCCCACGGGTCGTACCGGCGGAAGATCGGGGTGACCCGTTCCTCCCCGGGGCCGCTTTCCGGGGTGATCGCGTGCCAGATCTGCTCGGCCGCGATCTCCCGCAGCTCGGCGAGCGTGAGATGACCGACGCGCGCTCCCGGCGCGTAGGTCACGCACTCGTCCAGCCACTGCCGGGCGATCCGGACGAGATCCGGGAACAGCCAGCGCCGGGGCTGCCCGCCGGCGTCGTTGAAGAAGCGGTTGAGCATCGTGTGCGCGAGCCGGAAGGCGACCTCCTGCGGCCGTTTCCCGGCCAGCTCGCTGAGGTCGTGGACCTCCTTCTCGCCGACGACCCCACGGATCTCCGTCCAGCTCGCGATGTCGAACGGCACCTCGAAATGGTGCTCCCTGCCGAAGTCGGCGGTGAGCCGACCGTCGGGGATCTCGATCCGGTAGCCGTCGAGTTTCGGGAAGACGATCCGCGCGTCCGCCCGGTCCTCGACCGCCTTCACCTGCGTCTGCGGCCGGCGCGGCCGCGGGTCGGCGTTCTCCGGTGAGACCCGGATGAAGGAGAACGGCACGCCGTAGACCTCGGCGTATTCCGGCTCGAACATCCCGTCCTCGTTCACCGTGTACGAGCGTCGACGCAGGCCGCGCCCGACCACCTGCTCGCACAGCAGCTGCGACCCGAACGCGCGCACCCCGAGGATGTGCGTGACCGTGTTCGCGTCCCATCCTTCGGTGAGCATCGACACCGACACGACGCAGCGCACGCCTTCACCGAGCCGGCCCGCCTTGCCGACGGTGTTCATGACCTCGCGCAGGATGGTGGCGTCGTCCAGCTCCTCACCCGGCCGGCCGGTGCGGGCGGCGTGCTCGGCCCTGAACGCCTCGATCTCCGCGGCCGCGATCTTCTTGAAGTCCTCCTTCAGGCCCTCGCCGGACTCCAACTGGATGGAGTCGACCAGGATCGTGCGGGGACGCGCGAGCCAGCGCCCGTCCCCGACGTTCGAGAACAACGGCAGCGCCCCCGGCACCAGGGCGCTCACCCGGCCCATGGCCTGCTCGAAACCCGAGACGAAGTCGTAGACCAGCTTGGAGACGGTCGTGTTGTTGCAGACCACGATGAACACCGGCGGCGTCTCACCGCGGGCGGCCGCGTCGGAGGACTCCCAGCGGGCGAACGCCTTGGCGTAGTTGCCGTACAGGCTGCGCAGCGCCCCCTCCAGCGCGCCGGGCAGGCCCTGGCCGGCCAGCGTCGTGCCCTTCGGGAGCCGTTTCGGCAGCTCGGTGCCGACCTTCGACCACAGGTGCAGGTAGGCCACCTCGTCACCGATGGCGTCATCGTCCACCGGCACCCGTGGGATCTTGACAATGCCGGCTTCGATCGCGTCCATCAGGGAGAAGTCGCTGACGACCCAGGGGAACAGGTAGCCCTCCGGATAACCGGATCCCTTGAGGAAGAACGGTGTCGCGGACAGGTCGTACACCGTCTTGATACCGATCTTGCGGGCGATGTGGCGCAGCCCGGAGAACCACACCCCGGCCTCGGCGTTGCGGCTGTGCGCCTCCTTCTTCTCCTCTCCGGCCAGGTCGTCCTCGGTCGTGGCGTTCTCGCCGACCGCGGCCGCCCGGCCCCGGTAGCAGTGGTGCGCCTCGTCGTTGAGCACGATGATCTCGGAGGAGCGGGAGCTGGAGAACTCCCGCAGCACCCGGTTGACCATCTGGTCCGGGGTCTCGACGAACGGGTCGTCCGCCCCGCCCGCGGTCAGCAGAAGCTTGGTGTTGGCCGAGATCCCCCTGCCCTCCTTCGTCGCGCGCGGCAGGAATGGAGTGGAAGTTCGTGACGACGATCTCGGCCTGGCGCAGCGGGCCCCACAGATCTGCCGGGACGAGATCGCGCTGCTTGTAGTAGTTCTCCTCGTCCGCGGGGAGCAGCACCCGCAGCCGGTCCCTGATCGTGACGCCGGGTGTCACGATCAGAAAGCGTCGGGTGAAACGGGCGCGTTCGGGCTCGCGACCTTGTTCAGGGTCTGCCAGGCGATCAGCATCGCCATCACGACCGTCTTGCCCGCGCCGGTCGCCATCTTGAACGCGACCCGCGGCAGCCCGTCATTGTGGTCGAGATTCTGCTCGGCCAGGGCGTTGCGGACCCACTCGTCGCCCTGCTTCGGCGCGGCCTCGGCGATGAAGACGGCCGTCTCGGCCGCCTCCCGCTGGCAGAACAGGACGCGGTTCTCCCGCTCCTCGTCCGACCAGTACTCCAGCAGACGGCGGGTCGTCGGGGTGACGTTCGGATAACGCCGCTGCCGCCAGATGGCGACCCGGTCCCGGATCTGGTCGACCTGCTCGTTACGACGGCGCCGTTCCGCCACGTCGAGGATGTCGAGCTCGGTCTGCACCGCCTTCCCCCGGCCCTTGCGAGGGGTGGGAACCGGGATCCACGACTCGCTGGGCCGCCGGACGGCGGCGAGCTCGTCGGTGATCAGGCCCTGCTCGTCGAACTGCCAGTGCCGTCTCGGCTCGGCGTACGGCGAGTTGATGATCGGATTTTCGATCACCGCACTCATGACGACGGTGTCACCTCCCCCCACTGGCCAGGCAGCGCCTGGCCTGCCCCCACTGGCCAGGCAGCGCCCGGCCGACACATGCCGGCCGACCACCCTGCCCCGGGTAACGACAGCATGGCCGGACGGACAACCAGCACAGCGTAGCGATCGGGCCCGACAGGTCCGCTATGCGGCCGGGCAGCGCATAGCGTTACATACCGGATACTGTCACGGCCCGCGAGCCGGTTCACCGCAAGCCGGGCTGCGGCGCGGAATTCATCGCCGTCCACCCACCAGTGAGGCGAGTTCGTCGAGACTCCCCTGCCCACCGGCTTCCGGGCTCGAGAGATCCCAATGATCCGACTGCGTCCCGCGATCGAGATCGAGATCGAGTAGATTTACAGATGCTTCAGATAGAAGCTACTATGATCATCGATGGCGGAACCGGTGACGCGGGAGGAAGCATGACGTCCCATCCGGCGGTTCTTGAGCTGAACAGCCCGGACGCCCCGACCCGACGGGCGTCGTCGGACCTCGCATCGGCCGTGGAACAGGCGATCGCGTCATCAGACTCCGGGTCGGTGGTGCTCGTCGTGGGCGGCGTACAGGTCGACGCGCCCGTGGCCGTGCTGCGCGCCCTGCTCCACACGGCTTATGAGCAGGCGGCCGGGCATCGCGTGCGGATCCTCTCCCCCGACTCCACCGGCGAACTGACTCCGAACCAGGCAGCGGCCTACCTGGGGATCTCACGCCCGTTGCTGCTGAAACTTCTCGACGACGGGACCATTCCGGCCCGGGCCCTTCCCGGCAGTCGCCACCGGCGGGTCGCAGTGGCCGATCTGGAGGAGTATGCGGCGCGAAAGACGAAACGGCGTCGAGCACTGGCCACCGCCATGAACGACATGATAGACGCCGACCTGTATCTCCCAGCCGACTGACAACATACCGGACCGCCGCCATGACCATCGCGCGCGTTTTTGCGACTGAGGAAGTCCATGCCTCCTGGTCAATGGGCTATGAATAACGCTCGTTATGTCATGCGTAACAGATTTTTTCCTTCGTGGTGGACATGCGGGGACAACCCCGCTCTCGCGCCTGGATGACGTCTCGCTAAACTGGTTGCAGTCGTTCCAACTATGGAGGTAGCCGGTGCGCGAGGTCGAGGTCAAGTATTCCGTGGCAGACCCGGAGGCGCTGCTCGTCGCCCTCAGGGCGCGGGGTATTCATGTTGGCAAACCGGCCTACCAGGATGACCAGGCATTTGCCCCGGTGGGCTGGTCCTTCGGGGACAGCAGGCTTGGAGTTTCGTTCCTGCGGCTTCGCACAGTGGACGGGCGCCACTGGCTCACGCTGAAGGAGCCGGGCGTCAATGCTCAGGACTGCTTGGAATACGAGACGGAGGTCGCGGACCGCCGGCAGATGCACGAGGCCATCCTGCGTATGGGGTACCGCGCGACCGTCCGCGTGGCGAAGACGCGGCGCACCGGCCAGCACGGCGACGTGTCGCTGTGCCTGGACGAGTTGGAAGGGGTCGGGACCTTCCTGGAACTCGAACGGATGGTGCCCGACGACGAGCCCGCCGCCCAGATCCAAGAGGAGCTGGCAGCCTTCGTCACGGCGCTGGGTGTCCCGGCCGCCCGCACGACCGAGACGTATGACTCCCTCGTGCGGGCGGCTCAGGAAGGAGCGGTGGTCCGGCTACCTTCCCGCCGGGAGAGCACCGAAGCTGCCAGTACGGCGGCCACCTCTTCGGCCGTCTGAGTCCCGATGTCGTGTACCACGACGGCGTAGCCGGCGGTTTGGAGTTCGGCGGCGACGGCCCGGTATGCCTCGGCCTCGGCTGCACCGGCTTCCGGGCCGCCGCGGTGGAAGCGGCTGTAGAGGCCGCGCCGGGCCACCCGCTCGCGGGAGCGGATGGGATCGCCGGTGAGGATGACGGTCAGGTCGGGCCGGTCGGCTTGCTCGGTTAGCGTCCATAGAAACTTGGCTGGTACACCGTCGAGGCGTTGCAACACGAGGGATGAAGCGACGTAGCGGTCGCAGACCACCACGGTGCCGCTGGCGAGGGCGGGACGGATCTCGGTTTCGAGGTGCTGGTAGCGGTCGGCGGCCACGAGGCAGGCCAGAGCCAGACCCTCGTAGTCGTCCGTGCCAAAACGCGTGAGGCTACCCAGGGGACTGGCCGTGGGTTCTTTGGTAGCCAGCACAGGCAGGCCCTGTCCCGCGAACTGCCGGGCCAGGGCCGCGGTGATCGTGCTCTTACCGATGCCGCTGGGGCCGTCGATGGCGACGAAAAAGCCCCTGTTCATCGGCGGATGCTGGAACGGGCGTGCTGCTCGCGGGATAGCTCGATGAGGGCGGCCCGTACCTCCTCCACATTGGCCTCCCCGAACTGAATATTCACCGAGAAGTTGAATTCATCGCGCCCCCGCATGGCTTCGTCGACGCCGCCTTTGGTGAGGTCCACGGCGGTGTAGGCCAGCAACTGTGACGGCTGGTAGCGGCCGGTGGCCAACAGCCGGCTCCACTCCGGTGTGCCCGGATACGGCCGGAACTCGAAGACGGAGGCCCGGAAGCTCCCCGGATGTGGATCGGCCACTTCCCACAGCTCCCTGACATGACGGACGGTGGCGGCCAACTCGTCGCGCGTCTCGGTGGGGAAGCCGAGGATGAAGTAGCCCTTCACCGAGATGCCGCGCTCGGTGAGGCGGCGGACCGCGGAGCGGGTCATGTCCGGCATGATGCGTTTGCCCATGTACCCGAGGAGCCGTTCGCTGCCGGACTCGACGCCCAGAGCCACCTCGCGCAGGCCGTTGGCTGCGAGCAGATCGAGCAAGGCGTCGTCGGCCCGGTGCAGAATGTTGATACGGCCGGTGGCGTCCCAGACATAGCGGCCACCGATGCCGTGGGCTGTGAAGGCGTCCATGCAGCGGCGGATGAATCGTTCGTAGCCCAGAAAGAGATCGTCGACGAAGCGGAAGGCGGTTACGCCGTAGGCCTCGTGCAGCGCCTCCATCTCGGCGATGATCCCCGCAGGTGTGCGGGTGCGGATGGTGATGTCGGGGTTGGCGCTGACGGCGGCGCCGCAGAAGGAGCAATCGTAGGGGCAGCCGCGGGCGCCGACCATGTTGGCCTCTATCCGGCCGTCCGGCGCCTCGTACGGGTCGTTCGCCAGGAAGCGGCGGTCGACGAAGGGCAGGCGGTCCACGTCGGGTGCCAGGTGGTGGCCCGCGCCTGGCCTGCCGCCGGTGACGGGCTGGTGCAGAATTGGGTCGAGCCACATGACACCGGGCAGGTCGGCCCGTGCGCGCCTGTCTCTCAGCAGCTCCGCCACCCGGGTCTCGCCCTCGCCGAGCACCAAAGCTTCGAGAGCCCCGAAGCGGGGGTCGGTGATGATGGTCTCGGGCATGGCTTTGGCCTGATGGCCGCCCACCATGACGTAGATGTCCCGGTCCAGACCGGAGGCGATCTCCGCGCTGATCTCGTACGTCGGTGCCAGCAGGTTGAAGCCGGCCCAGCGTGGACCGAGGCGGTTCACAAGCTGGCAGGTTTCCTTGACGCCAAGCCCGAGGGCTTCGGCGTCGACAATCCCGACGTTGAAGCCTTGCGCTGCCGCATACGTGGCGATGTAGGCCATGCCCAGAACCGGCAGGGTGAAATCATTGACCCGGGGCCGCAGACTATAGTCCCGCAGCGGGGCATTGACAAATACCGCGTCGAGCGGACGGCTCAGGTCGGCGCCCCGAACGGCGCCGTCATCCGATATCTCCATACTGCGATCCCCAAGCAAGGGTCAGAAGGGTGAGCGTAGAAAGGTGTTCGCTGGCTAGATGGCGCCACTGGGCGCCGAAAGCGCGCTCGTGGTGGAGCCAAAGGTGTGACGGGGCGGCCCGTCCCGCCCAGGTCCGCACCGCCAGATCGGCGTAGGGATACAGGCTCCAGTCATTTGTGTAGTCAGCGATCGCCGCGCCGGCCGTCCACGGGCCGATGCGCTGAACGCCTTGCAACTCGTCGACGAGGACGGGGAGGGAAAGACGGCTCCAGCCGACACCATGCTTCAGATATGCCGTGGCGGCAGCCCGCAAGGCAGCCCGTTTGAAGGCAAGGCCAAGTTCGGCGAACCGCTCATCCGTCAGAGCAAGGATGGTCTCCGGCGTAGGAAACAGCGCGTAAGCGTCACCATCCGGCAGCGGTACCTGCTCCCCGTGAGCCGCGCACAGCTCGCGGAAGAGCCTCTTGGACTGCCCCGCCCGGATGACCTGGCGCAGGATGGCAGTACCCAGCGCTTCCCACAGCGACGGGTTACGGAAGCGCCCCACCCGCCCAAGTCCGGACAGTTCCTTCGCCAACTGCGGCACCTCGGCGGCGGCACCGTCCGGCAGGCTGAAGACGTCTGCCGCCGGCTCGGTGTCGTCTCCACCGAGCGCGGTGAGGGTGAGGCTGTCGCCTTCCACCTCTGCCAGGACCGGGCCACCCGGCAATGCAAATACGCGGCGCGCCCCTTTTTCGGTGGGGAGCCAGGCGGGGTGTTCGGTCATCCAGCTATCTGCGACAAGCGGCATGAGTAAAACTCCGGGTTACGGTATGCGTGGGCGAAAAGTGGAACGCTAGTATCTCACAGCGTCACCCCGAGGCAGACTGGTGTCAAGGGCGCGCAGGCCGTCCAGGACTCGCCGTAATACCACTAGATCATCGAAAACCAGACCGGGATCGGTGCGGGCGACACTCGGCCGGCGGTATGGAAGAAGAGGTGTTGGCGCCTCAGCTTCAGCGGGTATCGGCGCCTCGATCTGGCACCAGGTGACTTTGCCCTGGCCGGTGGGCGACGGGTAATAGGCTGCAGCGAGGCTCAGGGCTTCCACGATGTGAAGGCCCCGACCACCCTCGCCATCGAGGCATTGATCTTGGAGTACGGGCAGTTGTGGACTGCGGTCCCAGACTTCGATGATGAGGCTTGCGGCGGCCCAGCTGAGGCGCATGGTCACGATGGATTTCGGATTACTGTCCAGCGCCTGGGTGGCCCGGACCGCATTCGTGATGAGCTCCGAAACCAAGAGACCGGCGGTGTCGATGAGATCCCCAAGTCCCCGGGTCTGGAGTAACTGGGCTACCTCATGTCGGGCCAGCGCCGGGGCCGTGGTGGTCGCGGCGAACTGATGGACGCTCGACCGCAGATGGGCGGCTGGCTGCGGAGCCACTGCGGACGGCAGGTTCATGCCGGCTGAACCGCCCAAGCGGCGTAGCTCGGCCGCAACCGCTTCCGTCCGCTCTTCGATGACCGCCTGCCCCACGGCCGTGGTGGGTAGCTCGTCTACGGCGCAAGCGAGGGCGACGCCAATGGCTTCCAGATGTCCCCACGCGGCCGCGAACCCAACGGCGATGCGGTGCAACGCCGCAGCGCCCGGCGGTCCCAGTGCGGAGTCCTGCCCTCCGGTGTTTGCGTCCACCGGCCCTCCCGTCCTGATATGAAGATCACCCGATGTGGACAACGCCCGGAACCGGGGAGCCGTACCTCGACCCGGCCCCGGGCGCCTGGGCTCAAGCGTGAACGAGCATCCCGGACCCCACCATGCCCAGGGATGTATGACGCCTATACGTGATGTTTCCAGGATTTGACCCGGGGTGACGGGCGTGTGTTTACACTGTTGCCGAGCGCGCCGGGACGGCCGCGAATGGGGACAGGTCGGGGAAAATATGAACGTCGCACCGGGCCGGTACTGCCGTTCCTGCGGGAGCCGACTGGCCCGCTACAACGCCACCGGATCCTGTGCGGCGTGCCAGCGCAAACGGCAGGAACTGCGTCTCCAAGCCCCGGTGGTGCCAGATCATTTCTGGCAGACGGACGAGCTGCGCGATGCCTTGGCCAGCTGGCATATCGGCCGGGTCGTCGCCGCCTACCGACGCAATCCGTGGCACGGCCGGGTGCTGTCCCAGGAGCTGGTCGGAGGATGGGTCGGTATCTCCCAGGTGCAGCTGTCCCGCATCGAGTCGGGCCCGCCGATCAAGGACCTGGACCGGCTTGTGATGTGGGCACGGACCCTGCGCATCCCGGGACGCTTCCTGTGGTTTCAGCTCCCCGAGCAGCGCAGCGAACCGGTCGAGTCCGCCCCGGCGGCGGCGGCCGTGCCCGTGGGGCCGGATCTGCCCGCCTTACTCGGAAGCCTGACATCTGGCCGGCTGCCCCTGGCCGCTGGCGAGAGACGCACACCCACCATCGGGATCTCGGCCTTCGACGGCATGACCAACGGCCAGAGTGCCGAGTTGCTGCTGAAGTTGTTCTTGCAGCTCGACGACGAACTAGGTGGTGACAGTCTGTATCTGCCCTTGTCTCGTTACGTCGCCCGGATGGCAGTGACCGTAGAGCAGGACTCGGGCGACGGGCTCGTGCCCTTCGGACAGTTGTCCCAGATGGCCGGCTGGCTGGCGCTCGACGCCGACCACCACGGGACGGCCCGCCGCTACTTCACCACCACGATCTACGTAGCGCACGAGGGCGACGAACCGGGCTTGGCCGCCAGCGCCCTAGCGTACATGAGCTTGCAGGAGACCTACCGGGGGCGGCGAGGGCCGGCACTGTCACTGGCGCAAACCGCGCTGGCCTCGGGGACCACGAACCTCACGCCGCTGACCAGGACGATGCTGGGCACCCGCCTGGCCCGTGCCCAAGCCGGGGTGGGTGACCAGGACGGCTGTCTGCGAAGCCTTGACACAGCCCGCGCCGACTTTGAGCGCGCCGGCCACCGCGATGAACCACTGTGGGTATCCTACGTCGACGAGGTGGAAGTAGCGGCCCAGGAGGGTGCCTGCTTCCTCGAACTGGGCTTGACGACCGAGGCCTCGACGGCGCTGACGGAAGCCATTGATCTGCTCACCCGACGGGCGCCCTACCGGGTGCGGGACCGGGTGCACTACCTGTCCCGGCTGGCCAAGTGCCAGTTGCTGGCTGGCAACGTCGAGCAGGCCTGCCAGACAGCCGGCAACGCCCTGGAGGTGAGCGAAGCCATCGGATCCACCCGGGTGGCCCTGCGCCTGAAAGAGTTTGCAGACGGCTTGGCGCCGTTCGGCGCAGTGCCCGCGGCCCGGGACTTCGCAGAGCGGTTCCGCCTGGCGACGACCTGACCCAGCGGCTTTAACCAACGAGGCCGAAGACAGCCGCCCGTAGGGCGCGGGGCCGGGTGAGATCTGGCAGGACAGCATCAGCCCCGGAAGCCTCAAGATCCACCGCGGTACTACCGCCGGTGGCAACTCCCACCGCCCGCACGCCAGCATCGTGGGCGCCTTTCACGTCGTGCGGCGTGTCACCGATGACGACGGTCCGGTTCGGTGGGAAGGTCACGCCGTACTTGGCCTCGGCCCGCCTGACCGCGAGCCGTACCAGTACGGTTCGGTCGCTGTCGTCATCCCCGAAGCCGCCAACTTCCAGGTCAATGTGGTCTTCCAGGTCGAAGACGTGAAGTTTGGTGGCCGCGATGGAGCGGATGTTGCCGGTCACCACGGACTGCACCGTGTCCTTGGCCACCAGACTCGCGACAGCCTCCTTCGCACCGGGCAGGCGACGGCCGGACTCCCTCATCCGGCCTTCGAGCTGGCGGGCGGCCTGACCAAGAGCCTCGTAGAAGGCGTCAAAGGTCGGCTCGTCGTCCGGCACGCCGTTGAGCCGGAGCGTGTCCAGCAGAATCGCGCGCTCGGTGCGGCCGGTCATGTCGGCCAGCTCCCGCAGGGGACGGCCGGTCACGAACTGGAAGGCGCGGGCGTAGATCTCCCGGCTGACCGGGCCAATGGTGACGAGGGTGCGGTCTATGTCCCACAGGATGAGGGCGGGTACGGTCACTTCACCATGATCTCACAGCCGACCCGTATGTGAATCGACTGGTTTTCCACTTGGACCTCGACGTTCGGTGCGGCCCCGAGAACCAGAGCGGCCCCCTATTGTGAACAGCACGATCCGGTTCTACGCGGACGAGAGCGCACGCGGCGTCGGCCGGAAGCCGGAAGCCGCCAGGCGTGATGTCGTTTATCCGGGACACAGGTTCGTGCCGGAATTCCCCCTGCCGAAGAAGGCCGCCCGGTTCATGGCGGAGGTACGGCCGCGGGCCCGTTTCCTGGGTCAGGCGCCGTGGGCGCCGGTCGTGGCGAAGCCGCCGAAGGCGAAGCCGGTGAAGGCGCCGACGGCCGACAACGTAACCAGGTGGGCGCTCCGCGCCACCGGCCGCATCGCTGACCATGGGAACTGGCGGGCAGCGCGCGCCTCCGAGGAGCGAGCTCCTGGTGGAGGCCTTGCTAACCGGAGTACCGTGCCGGTACGGTGTCGGATGCGACATATGATGATCTCGGAGGAAGGGGCACAATGGACGACCGCGTTCCCGTGTGTCCCGTTCCGGTTACCCTCGACGGCGTGTACAGGGGCGTGAGGATTCGGCGGATGAGCTTCTTCCGTCGGCGTCATGTCGACTTCGGTGTCGTTGTGACCGCTTCCTGTCCGGGTCCGGGCGGATCGTTCAACCGGGCATCCCGCGAAATCTCGGGCCGCCACAGGCCGAGCAGCCGGTAGTCGTTTCCGAACAGATCAGGGACGACGAGTCAGGGACTCTGACACCAGCCACCCGGACGCTGGCCACCCGGTACCATCCGCTCCCGTATCACCAGTCATTTCCAGAAATTGACCCGCATCCTCCGCGACGGAAGCTCTCCTGCCCCGCCTTCCGTACCGACCGATGAATCGTCACGGCCCGGTCACGTCCGTGCCAGTCGTGGCCCAGCGCCGGTCATGTTCTCGATGTTCGCCTCGACATCTCACAAACAAACGCCGAGGCGTCCACATCAGGAATGTCACGGCGGCACGTCGTCCATGCTGACACTTCATCCGTGTCGACACGGCATCCACGTCGGCATGGCATCCACGTCAACACAACAACAGGCGCACAATTATATGACACACCACAAAAGAATCCGGTCATCACAAGATTCAGCGGACGCAGCCCGTGGCCCGCCGTACCCGTATATGAATGGAACACGGTGCAGAACGTCTTATCCGCTGTCAGCCGTCGGCGCCGCCACCGGCGCGGTCGACGCCCCGTTCTCGCCGCCGTCGTAGTAGCGGCGGTCGCGCTGACCGCCGCCGCCTGCGGCAGCGACGACACGGTGTCCTCGGACCCCTCCGCCGCCAGCGGTGTGCTGAGCTGGTCGATACCGCCACTGTCGACCTGGGATCCCGTCGCCTCCAACTCCGGTATCGACGTCACCCCGCTGAGCCTCGCCTACGCCTCCCTGACACGGCTGGCGCCCGACGGTGATGCCGGGCCAGGGCTTGCGAGCGTGGAAGTTCTCCCCTGACGGACTCACGCTCACCTTCACCCTCCGCCCCGGCCAGACGTTCTCCGACGGCGCACCGGTCGACGCCACGGCGATCAGACAGAACGTGGAACGGGGCAAGAACCAGACGGGCTCGCAGGTCGCGCCGTCCCTCGCCGCGATCGCCTCGGTGGACGCGGCCACCCCGACCGAGGCCGTCTTCCACCTCAGCCGCCAGGACTACGCACTGCCCCTCGTCCTCGGCGGGCGCAGCGGCATGATCGTCAGTCCCCGGGCGCTGGCCGGTGACGTGAAGGCGCTGGCCACGAAGCCCGTGGGCGCCGGTCCGTTCTCCCTCACCAGCTACGTGCCGGACGGCCAGGCCGAGCTGACGCGCAACCCCGCCTACTGGGACGCGGCGAACATCCACCTCGCCGGGGTGACCCTGAAGTTCCTCTCCGACCCGGCCACCATCGCGGCGGCGCTGCAGAGCGACGAGATACAGCTGGCCAACTACATCTCCCCACCGCAGGCCAAGGCGCTGACCGCGGCGGGCCTCCAGGTGGAGGAGTTCCGCAGCCTGCAGATCTCCAACCTCGCCATCAACCGGACGATCAAGCCGTTCGACAATCCGAAGATTGTCGAAGCGCTGAACCACGCCGTCAACCGGCAGGAACTGCTGGACAAGCTCAACGCCGGCCACGGCGAGGTGGTCTACCAGCCCTTCCCGCGTGGCTACGTCGGCTACAACCCGTCACTTGAGAACCTCTATACTCACGATCCGGCGAAGGCCAAGGCGCTGCTGACCGAGGCGGGATACGACGGCACGCCGGTCGTCATCAGCTACTTCACCAGCCCGGGCGGGGTGGACCGCGAGGTGGAGGCCCAGCTGTTGCAGGCCCAGTTCGAGGCGATCGGGCTGACGGTCAAACTGGAGAAGATCCCGTTCGGGCAGGTCGCCGAACGCTTCTACGTCAAGCGCGAGGTCGGCCTGCTGCTGAGCGGGACCTTCGGCCGCGAAGCCCCGGCCCAGCAGCTCGCGACCACCGCCACGCAGTACAGCAGCTACGACCCGGCGGCACTCACCGAGGCGCTGAAGAACGTCGCCCGGTTCCCGATCGACGACCCGGGCTACGCCCCCGCCCTGCAGGAGGCCACAAAGATAGCCGCTACCAAGGGCTCGGATGTCCTGGTGTTCTCCCAGCCCTGGCTGCTCGCCCATTCGAAGAAGCTGACGGGCCTGGTCGGGTATCTCACCTCACCGCGGCTCGAAGGCGTCCGGCTGGCCGGGTAGGCGGACCCGCTATCCCATGACCGAGATCACACTCGGCCCGCGGGGCCGGCGGGCGGGAGCGACCAGGGTCGTCCTGCCCGCCGTCCGCCGCGTGGCGGCGTTGCTGGCCACGGCGGTAATCGTGGCGCTGATCAGCAGCCTGGTCATCTTCGCCCTGACCTTCCTGTCGCCCAGCGACCCGGCCGCGCAGAAGCTCGGCCAGAACGCGACCCCGGAGCAGGTCGCCGAGCTGCGGCACCTGTGGGGGCTCGACCGCCCCTTCGTCACCCAGTACCTCAGCTGGCTGGGCGACGCCGTCAGCGGGGATCTCGGCAGGTCGTACTTCTCCGACATCCCGGTCGCCCACAGCCTGGGGCAGCGGCTCGCGGCCGACCTGTCGATCGTGAGCGTCGCCGTGGTGCTGGCCGTGCTGTTCGGCGCCGCGGCCGGTATCGCGGCGGCGGTGTGGCGGGGAAGCGTCGTCGACCGGCTGGTGACGGCGGTGTCCTCGCTCGCGCTCACCGTCCCGGTGTTCCTGGTCGGGGTCGTGCTGGTCGTCCTGTTCGCGGTGACCTGGCGATGGCTGCCGGCGAGCGGGTACGTGCCGATCGCGAAGGATCCCCTCGACTGGCTCCGCCATGTGATCATGCCGGGATTCACGCTCAGCCTGCTGCCCGGCGCCGTCGTGGCCCGGCAGCTGCGCACCTCCCTGGTGAGCTCGCTCGGGGAGAACTACGTCGTCGGAGCGAGGCTGCGCGGGCTGTCCCCGGCTCGGATTCTGTTCGGCCACACGCTGCGCAACGCCGCCGGGCCCGCCCTGGCCACGCTCGGCCTCGAGCTGCCCGACCTGCTCGGCGGGGCCGTCGTCGTGGAGACGGTGTTCGGCCTGCCGGGGATCGGACGATACGCGTTGCAGTGCGCCACCAGCCATGACGTGCCAGTCATTTAGGGAGTGCTGCTGGTGACGGTCGCGTTCGTCCTGATCTCCAACATCACCGTCGACACGCTGCTGTCCCGGCTGCGGCCGGCCACCAGGGAGGAGCACCGATGAGACACGCCCTGCGGGCCGTCTTCTCCTCGCTGCCCACCCGGGCGGCGGGCCTGTTCATCATCGTGATTCTCACGGTCGCGGTGACCGGTGAGACGCTGGCCCCCCACGACCCCCTGGCCCAGGACCTCGACTCGGCCCTGGCCGCTCCCGGCGGAAGCCACTGGCTGGGAACCGACTACCTGGGACGGGACACCCTCAGCCGGCTCGTCGCTGGCACCCGCGAGACGATCTTAAGCGCCGTGGCGATGACGGCCCTCGGCGCCCTGCTCGGCGTGCTGCCGGGCATCGCCTCCGCACTGCTCGGCCGCTGGTCCGCGTTCGCCGCCCTGCGGACGGTCGACGCGCTGCTCACACTGCCCACCGTGATCTTCGCGGTCGCGGTCGGCGGGCTGTTCTCGAACGGCCCGGCCGCCCTGGTCATCGCGATCGGGTTCCTGATGGCGCCACGCTTCTTCCGCATCGTCCGGGCCGAGGCGCTCGGTTTCAGCCGCACCCAGTACGTCGAGTCGGCCGCCCTGCTGGGCGCCTCTCGATGGTGGATCATCCGCCGGCATGTCGGGCGCAAGGTCCTGCCGACGATCGCTGTCACCACCTCGATCACGCTGGGCGGCGCGGTGTTCACCAGATCGAGCCTGAACTTCATCGGCCTGGGCAGCCAGCCTCCCGCGCCGACCTGGGGCGGCATGCTCGCGGTGACAACCAGCCATCTGTGGGAGGACCCGCTCGCGCCGCTGTGGCCCGGGCTGATCATCGTCCTGACGATCTGGTCGTTCCACACCCTCGCGGACGGGCTGCGCGAAGGCCTCGACGTCAGAGCCCCGAGGCATTCGCGTCGGGGCTTGTCCCGCGCCACCTCACCATCTCCCGTCACCTCGCCCGACCTGTCTGAGCAGGCCACGGCTGGGCCGGGGAGCCCGGCCGCCACGGACACACCGGGCATGGGCACAGCCGACCGTACGAGTAGCGGGACCCCCCCGAATGTTCCCGACGACCCGGTGCGCCGGGAAGGCTCCGGTGCCCCGCTGCTGCGGGTGACGGATCTGTGGGTGACCGCGCCCAGCCACACGGCCACTGGCCACCGGGGCGACGTGGTACGCGCGGTCGGCTTCACTCTCGGCCGTGGTGAGGCTCTCGGGCTCGTCGGCGAGTCCGGCAGTGGGAAGACCCTCACCTGCCGCGCGCTGCTCGGCGCCCTGCCGGAAGGCTGCGTCGTCAGCGGCGGAACGATCGTCTTCGACGGCCAGGACGTGACCGCGCTGACCGAGAAGCAGTGGCGCCCGCTGCGTGGCGCCCGGATCGGGACGGTGTTCCAGGATCCGGCGTCCTACCTCAATCCGTCGCTCACCGTCGGCCGGCAGCTCACCGAGGCCCTGCGCCGCCAGGGTGGGCTGGGCCGGCAGGCGGCCCGGCAGCGGGCCCTCGAGCTGCTCTCCGCGGTGGAGATCCGGGATCCGGCGAAGGTCGCCCGGCAGATCCCCAGCCGGCTCTCCGGCGGGATGCAGCAACGGGTCATGCTCGCCGTCGCCGTCTCGTGCGAGCCGGACCTGCTCGTCGCCGACGAGCCGACCACGGCACTCGACGTGCGTACCCAGGCCGAGGTGCTGGCGTTGCTGGCGGCCCTGCGGACACGGCTGAACATGTCCCTGCTGTTCGTCACGCACGACCTCGACATCGTGGCGGGCGTGTGCGACCGGATCGCCGTGTTCCACCGTGGCCGCATCGTCGAGACCGGCCCGGCCGACGAGATCGTCCACCGGCCTTCCCACCCCTACACCCGTTCCCTGGTCGCGGCGGTCTCGGCAGGCGCTGTGCCGGCCGCCTCCCCCGGGTCCGCTCAGGAGGCTCCGATTGTCCGGGTCTGAGCTCGTGCCCGCCGCCCGCAAGCACTCCGACGCGGCCGGCGAACCGATCACCGCCCAGCTGCCGGCCGACGCCGGCCCAGCGGCCAGCACCGGACCGTCCCACGACCTGTCTCCCGCGGACGACGAGCCGTTGCTGCGGGTGGCTGGCCTGCGGGCCGGTTTCCACGGCCCGGACGGGATCACCCACACCGTCCTCGACGGCGTCGCCCTCACGATCTCCCCCGGCGAGATCGTCGGGCTGATCGGGGAGACGGGATCGGGCAAGACGACCCTGGGCCGGGCCGTCGTCGGCCTCGTGCGCCCCACCGCCGGCACGATCCGGTTCGAGGGTACGCAGATCCAGGGCCTGCGCGGCCGGCACCGGCGGGCGCTGCGCCGCCGTGGCCGGATCCAGTTCATCTTCCAGGACCCGCTGCGCTCGCTCGACCCCGACCAGCGGGTCGTCGACATCGTCACGGAAGGGCTCGCGATCCGCCGGGAGCTCGATCCCGCGGGACGCCGTCAGCGCGCCGCCGAGGCCCTCGTCGCCGTCGGCCTCGGCCCGGAGTTCCTCGACCGTCTGCCCGGCGAGATCTCCGGCGGCCAGCGCCAGCGGGTCGCGATCGCCCGCGGGATCGTCACCCACCCCCGGCTGCTGATCTGCGACGAACCGGTCAGCGCCCTGGACGCCGCGAACCGCACGCACATCCTGCGGCTGCTCGCGCGGCTGCGCGACGACCAGGCGATAGCCATGCTGATCATCTCGCACGACCTCGCGAGCATGGCGGACGTCGCGGACCGGGTCGCGGTCCTCCACAACGGCCGGATCGTCGAGGAGGGGCCGACCGCGCGGGTGTTCACGGCACCCGAGCACTCCTACACCCAGTTACTCCTCGCGTCGAGCCCGCTGCCGGCCCCCGGCCCCGGTCCCGAGCGTTACGGCCGTGACCACGGCCCGGCCCCGGCCCTCTCGGAGCCCGGGAGCACCGTCACAGGCTGAAACCGGCATCCCCGGGAGCGGCCAAGAAGAAGCATCCGAGAAGGAGTGGACGACCATGACAGCAGACCGCAGGCTGAAGCTGGGCGCGTTGCTGCACGGGCTCGGCAGCGCGGTCGCGGGCTGGCGCCATCCCGACGTGCCCGCGGACGGCTCCGTTGACTTCGAACTCTACCAGCAGTGGATCCGTACGGCTGAGAAGGGGCGGTTCGACCTGCTCTTCATCACCGACACCCTGCACATCAACGCCAACTCGACCCCGCAGTACCTGACCCAGTTCGAACCGATCGCGCTGCTGGGCGCACTCGCGGCAGTCAGCAGCAACATCGGCCTGGTCGGGACGGTGTCGACCACCTACAGCGAGCCCTACACCATCGCCCGGCAACTCGCGACGATCGACCACATCAGCGGATACGGCCCGCCGTCACGGCGGGCCGTACTGCCGTCTGGTCAGTATCTGTTGTCTGGCAAGTATCTGTATCTGTTGTCCGGGTCCGCCAGCACCTGTTCCGCCGGTGCCTGCCGGCCACTTCTGCCGGTGCCTGCCGGTCACCCGCCTACGAGCCAGCCACCAGGGTTTCGTCGAGCAGGGTGACGTAGGCAGGGATCTGCGTGAGCGACGTCAGATCGTGCCGGAACGTCGTCGCGCCATCGCCGCCGTCCCGCGCGTTCGCCCCCCGCGGGCCGTCCACGGATGCCGGGCTGGTCGGGGCGAACCCGTGCCGGGGGTAGAAGTCAGCCACGATGCGGTTCTTCGCCGTCGGCCGGTAGGCGGCGACGACAGCGCGCGCGCCCGTGTCACGGGCGCGTTCGAGCACGGTCGCCAGGCACGCCTGCTCGATTCCCCGGGAGAACACCCGGCAGCTCAGCAGGAAGTTGTCGATGTGCACGACCTCCTCCACCCGGCGCAGGAAGACCACGCCGACCAGGCCGTTGTCACCGAAACGGTCCGCGGAGCGGATCGTGAGAACCGTGTGCTCCGGCCGGTCGAGCAGATCGCGCAGGTCCGGCGCGGGCAACCGGCGGGTCGTGGTGTTGAACTGGTTCGTCCGCAGGGTGAGCTGGCTGACCCGGGGCACGTCGGCATCCCGGGCGACCCCCAGCCGCACCACGATCTCCAGGCCGCTCAGGTAGTCCTCGATCGAGGTGAAGCTCTCCTGGAAGTCGCGGCGGTCGAGCTCCTCCCGGTAGCGCCGTGCCCGGACCCGGTCCTCGGCGGTCAGCTCCCGGGTGTCGAACCAGCCGTCACGCAGCACCGCGTCCAGGTGGCCGGCGGGATCCTCGTCGACGGCGACCACGGCGACGTCCGGCAGCTCGGCCCGGACGAGGCCGCGCTCGTAGGGGGAGTCATCGACGAAGACGAAGCTGTCGACCCCGATGTTGAGCGAGGCAGCAAGGTCCAGCAGGTTCTCGTGCTTGGGCCGCCAGTTGGCGATGACCCGCACGAAGTCGTCCGGGCGCAGCGTCATCTCCGGATGCCCGGCGAGCGCGTCGCGCACCACGTCGGCCTCGTTCTTGCTGACCGCCGCGAGCAGCACACCCTGCGCCCCGATCTGCTTCACGACCTTCTGCACGGCCCGGAACGCCTCACCCCGGTAGGAGCCGGCGACCTCGATGCCCTCCACCCCGTCGTCACCGACGATCCCGCCCCACAGGGTGTTGTCCAGGTCGAGCACCAGGGCCTTGCTGGTACGCCCTGCGATGTTGCGGGCGAGGTGGCCGGCCTCCCGCGCGTAGGCGGCGAGCAGCTCGGTGGACAGGTACGCCTTGGCGTAGACCGTCAGCCGGGGGTCGGTGACCGGCACGCCCTCGGCGACGAGCGGGTCCAGATCGAGCACCACCAGCGCGGGAAAGCGCTCGGTGAGGCCGAGCAGCCGGGCGTTCGCCCGCCGCCACACCGCCCCCAGCCGGGCCCGCGACCGATGGTCGACGAGCTGGGCGGTGAACCGGCGTGGCAACGGCAGCGTGTTGAGCACCAGGGTTCCCCGGCTGATCTCGGTGAAGCGGGTGACCAACGTCTCGAGCAGGGAGATCTTGGCGTCCAGGACCCGTTCGACCGCGTCGGGATCCCACGGAAGCGGCACCTCGTCGAAGACGATCGTCGGGTCGAGCAGGGCCAGGACGAGATCGGCCCCGTGGGCGTGCAGGGAGCTGCCGGGATCGGTGAGCTCGAACACGTAGCTGTCGAAGGCCCCCAGATGGGGGCGCAGCAGCAGGCCATGCCGGCCCAGTTCCCCGGCCAGGGCCGGCAGCAGCGCAGACACCGTCCCGTGCGCGGTGACGGCGATCCGCACGACCGGGGTCGACGGATGCTCCCGCAGCACCTCGTCCGGGTCGACCTGGGCCAGCAGGCGCCCCGCCCGGGCCAGCTCCTGCGCGGAGGCGTCCGCCAGCAGCTGGCGCACCCTGGGGAACTCGGCGGCTGTCCGACCGTCACGGTGCAGGCCGAGCAGGTCGGTGGCGGCCCGCCGGCCGCCGGCGGGTGCCGCGGAAACGCCTGGGATGGGCCGCGCGGAACCGTGGAATTGGAGACCGTCATCGCCGGAACCTTTCTCGAGAGCGGATCAGCATCGATCCACGGGCGGAGTTCGCCAGCCGTCGTGACCGCATCGGAGTATCCGAACGCCATCCGGCCATCCGGCCATCCGAAGGCCGCGGACACACCGTCAAATCATCCGGGCAGCTACTAAAC
>NZ_CAKKTL010000077.1:0-21176 GCF_920664355.1 Protofrankia sp. CiP1_Cm_nod2 | reverse complement strand
CCGTGCGCCACGGCAGGGCCGCCCGGCTGGATCCGCCTGGGCCGGCCCGGCCCGCGGCGGGCGCTCCGCCGGCCGCGGGGACCGCGACGAGCCCGAGGAGCTGGTGGTCGGCCGTAACGCGGTGGTCGAGGCGCTGCGGGCGGGCGTCCCCGCGTCCGTCCTCTACGTGGCCGCCGGTACCGAGTACGACGAACGCCTCGACGAGGCCCGCCGGCTGGCCCCACCCGCCGGGGTGGCCGTCGCGGACGTCGCGCGCGGCGAGCTGGACCGGCTGTGCGGTTCCGCGCCGCACCAGGGGCTGGCGCTGTCGGTGCCGCCGTTCCGCTACGCCCATCCCGACGACCTGCTCGCCCGCGCTCAGGAAGCACCGCCCGGGCTGCTGGTGGCTCTGGACGGCGTGACCGACCCGCGTAACCTCGGGGCGGTCGTCCGGTCGGCGGCGGCGTTCGGCGCGCACGGGGTCGTGGTGCCCGAACGGCGGGCGGCCGGCGTCACGGCGGCGGCCTGGAAGACGTCGGCCGGCACCGCGGCCCGGCTGCCGGTGGCGCGGGCGACGAACCTGGTGCGCGCGCTGACCGGCTGGGCGCAGGCCGGCCTGTTCGTGGTGGGGCTCGCCGCGGACGGCGAGGTCAGCCTGGACGACCTGGAGATGGCCTCCGACCCGCTCGTGCTGGTCGTCGGCTCGGAGGGCCGCGGCCTGTCGCGGCTGGTCGGGGAGCACTGCGACCTGACCGTGCGGATCCCGATGGCCGGGGATGTCGAGTCGCTCAACGCCGGGGTCGCCGCGGGCGTGGCGCTGGCCGAGATAGCCCGCCGCCGCCGGCTGGACGCGGCGGCGGCGCACCTTCTCTGAGCCGCCTCCCGCTCTGAGCCGCCTCCCGCGCGTCCCCTGGCCCGAAGCCGGCCGGTGCCGCCGGCCTACCGTGCTACTGGCCGACCACCTGTGACCAGTGCGCTGTCGAGGCGGGTGCGGACGACACGGCAGATGCGGGCAGCCCGGCAGATGCGGGCAACACGGCCGGGGCGGAGCGTCCGGTCTCGTCGTCGAGGATGGCGACGGTCCGTTCGAGCAGGGAGCGGAACTCCTCCGACTCGGCGGGGGTGAAGACCGCGGTGAGGCGCTGTTCGACCGCGAGGGCGACGGCGTCCGCCCGGTCCAGCAGCGTCCGGCCGGCGGGGGTCAGCCGGCACTGGAAGACCTTGGCGTGGACGTCCGACCGCTCACGCACGATCAGCTCCTTCGCCTCGAGCGTGAGCAGCAGGCTCGCCATCGACTGGGGCGTGACCATACATCGGCGGGCGAGCTGGGCGCCGGAAAGCCCCGGCGAGCCGGCAAGGGTGAGCAGTACCGTGTACTGCGGGACGGACAGGCCGACGTCACGCAGCGCCCGGGTCTTCTCCCGGATGAGCGCCTGCTCGGCCCGCTTGATCGAATGCCCGAGGCGGGACGCGGCGACAGCGGGCGACGGTTCGTCCCACTCCATTTCGTGGCCTCTCCTCTCGCATCCTCTCGCACACCGTCGGTACCCCCGGGCGGATACACCGGCCACCACCGGACGGATACACCAGCCCGTGGGCCCGGATATCCCGGGCCGTCACGTCAGCGGCGCGGAAATGGCGGCGTCAGCACTCTAATACTCCCTACCCACCCCCAACCGGCAGTGGTACATAAACCGTCATCCGTGGTGGCAGCGTGGATACGGCGATGTGTCAGCCAGCGGTGACGGCGCGGCGCCCGGTCAGCTCGCCAACCTACCGGAAACCCAAAACAATGGCCAGCGAACACCGGTGTGGGTGGATTCACACGGCGTGGGCGGCCTCACAAGAATCCGGCCGCGCCGGATCATGACACTCTTCCGCGGTTAGCATGGCTTCTCACGCTTCAGCGAGGAGGCGGGCGACAATGGCTGTCAGGACGACGAGAACCGCCAGGACGACAAGGGCTGTCAATATGTTCGGGCCGGAACGCGGGCCGAGGTTCAGCAAGTTCTCCGAGCTGGTCGCCGACGACCTCCGGGGCAGGATGGCACGCGGCGAGGTCAGGCCCGGCGAGCATCTCCCGCCGGAGAGCGAGCTGATGGACGTGTACGGTGTCGCGAGGCCGACAATGCGCGAGGCGCTGCGCATCCTCGAGTCCGAGTCCCTGATCGTCCTTCGGCGCGGCTCCCACCTGGGGCCACTCGTCCAGGAGCCGGACACCCGGGTGCTCGCCCGGCAGGCCGGCCTGCGGCTGCAGATGCAGGGCACCTCCGTCCGGGACCTGCTCGAGGCACGGGCGGTGATGGAACCGGGCGCGGTGGCGCTGGCGGCGGCCCACCGGAGCGGATCGGACCTGCGGGGCATGCGCGACTGCCTGCTGGCCGCCGCCCGCTCACGCAGCATTCTCGATTTCTCCCGGCCGTCCGCCGAATTCCGCATCCTGGTCGTGCGGTCATCCCACAACAGAACTCTGATCCTGATGGCGGAACTCGTCTCGGCCCTTCTCCGAAAGGAGCACGAAGCCGTCCTGCGGAAAATTCCCGAGGCGGCCGGGCAGCAGCTCATCCGGCAGTCGCTCGCCCGCTACGAACGCCTGACCGACCTGATAGAAAACCAGGACGTACGAGGCGCCGTCGCATTCTGGCAGGACAACGGCGCGGCAGACATCGAACTCGGGACGGACAACACCCCGCAACCGGGCCCGATGCTCACGGTCTACTCCTGACCAACCATCCCGGGACGCGCTCCCGACGCAGCAGCCCTCACCCCTCACGACCGGGGACGCGTGGTCACCCACAGGCCGGGCGCATCCCCGGCCGGCACCTTGTCAGCCCTCGGCAGCCTCAACCCCCGGCAGCGGCGCCGGTACGGTCAACAGCAGGCGGCAGAACGGTGACGCGACCGGCGTCCCAACGATCACTCGGCCCCGAGGCGCGTGATCCTCCCCCGATGCCCTACGCTAGGAAGCGTCCTCGGACCGGCCGGCGTGGCGCAACTGGCAGCGCACTCGACTTGTAATCGAGCGGTTAGGGGTTCGAATCCCCTCGCCGGCTCCCTCCTGACCTGGGCCTTCGTCACTGACCCGACCCCGAAGTGATCGTCATGTACCCAGCGGTGTACCCAGGCCATCTCCACTGTCCGGTTCGTCGGTGGCGTCTGTAACTACGGTCGCACGCCCATAGACGCCGCAAGCCCTGCAAGGCCGACCTTTCGGGCGCGCCGGACGGTCGCCGCGTCAAGAAGATCGCGAACTATCTGGTGTGCAAGCCGCTGGTTACGCAGCCACTCAGGGGCCGTCCCCTGAAGCTGGCCGACAGTTTGGATGGCCGCGTTGTACTCCCGCACCGCTGTCTGCGCTTCGGCCACGGCAAGCAGGTGACGGGACCAAGTCGACTGCGGAATGTGCGTGGTGGGCGGCACATTGCGTGCCAGCGCCAGCGCCAGCGCGCGTGCCGCGTCGCCAATGGTCATCGCCATCTCCACCTCCATCGTGGCTACGGTTGTCGGGCCGAAGGATGCAAAGTACTCGCCGTAGTCGAGCCGGTCCCGTTCCACGCGTACGGCGGCTGACCGGGCCAGGTTCAGTAGATCACGCGCACGCTCCGGCCGGTTGTTGCGCGCCGCGCAAGCCGAAGCTCTGACCAGCAGCCGTCCCCACACCGAGATGTGCGCGGGAGTGCTCCTCGTCAATGAGGGTTCGATCTCCTCTGCCATCTGAACGGCTGTGTTCTCCGCATCCGCGAATCGACCCTGTCGCAGAAAGATCCACGCGAGGTATGAGGCGGTTGATCCCCGGATGACGTCGTCGCCGACCATCTCCGCTGTCTCTCCCGCCTGTCGGAGGGCGCCGTAGGCGAGGTCTTCGTACCGAAGCTGGATCAGCACGGAGCCGGCGATGATGTACGCGGATGCAAGGAGCCGGTTGGCCTCCATGCCGTCGCTCTCGTCGTCCTCCGCCGCGGCCGCACGAGCCGCGGTCAGTACAGCGGGAAGCTCGGTGACGGCCTCGTTCAGCCGCGAGTCGTTATAGAGCCGCGCCGCGTCTTCGACCATCGCGCGCAGCGTCACCGCCGAAACAGGCGCTGCCGGGTCCAGCCGCTCTGCCGGACTCGGCTCCAGAACCCGGCGTAGGGGCAGCAGCGCCGCTCTCCCGTGTTCCTCCGTGTCGTCCATGTAAGCGGCTCCCTCGAACAGCTCAGCCGTCCGGATATCCAGTCCACGCGCGAGTGCGTGCAGAGTCGCGACCCGGACGCTATCCCGTTGTCCCTGTTCCAGTTTATTGATCACAGCGACCGAAACTCCGGACCGTTCCGCCAGTTCCTCCTGGGTCAGTCCCCGCCGTCGGCGCACCTGCGCAAGTCGATCCCCGAGGCCTGTTTCCGTCACCGGTCTGACCACCCCTGCCGCTGGATACTCACCCACAGCGTCCCAGACATGACGCCGCGCGCCAGCAGAATACGCCGCTACGTCCGTTCAGTAAGCAGAGTTGTACTGACAGGCTTTTCTTCGGCGCCCGCCTTCGGCGGCATCCCCGCCGACCAAGTCGCCGGGAGTCTGCGCCTACCACAGCGATAGGTAGAGGAGAGCAGCATGTCCACGCCAACGACGGTCGTCACCCGCAGAGGCCGCGACCTTGTCGCGCCGAAGCTGTTCAACCGGCTGTCCGCCCGGCTCGCGGCCGATCATCTTGTCGACCGCGAGTACGCGGAGCGAGTCATCGACCAGTCTCTCGCCTTCCTCGCCGCGTGCGGCACGGACCTCGAGACGCCGCACAGGCCCAGCCACACCGTGGACATGGGTTGGCACACCTTCCTGTTGCACACCAAGGAGTACTCGCTGTTCTGCCGGCAGATCGCCGGCCACTTCATCCACCACGTGCCGGACGACACGCCGCCCAACCTCACAACCGCTCCAACCAGGCACGCCTCTACGATCACCTTCATCGAGCAAGCTGGATACGTCGTCGACCATGAGCTGTGGTTGACGAGCGCCAGGTGCGACCCTGACGAGTGCTCGGCAAGCGGCAGGGATGGCGACGAGAACAAGGACGGCCGCATCCCCAGGTAGACGGAGCCGATCTTTCCGATGAAATGGAACGACCTGCCCACACAGGTCCGCGACGCGGTCGAGGCGCACACCGGACCCATCACCTCCACCAGCGCGGTAGATGAGGGGGACGGCTGCGACCTCGCCGCCGTCGTCGACACGGACGACGAGCGGCTGTTCGTCAAGGCCGTCCATGGCGAGGGCCGCCGGGCGCGCTGGCTGCGCAACGAACACACCTACGGGCACCTGGCCGCCGGTATCGCGCCCAGTACACGGTTCGCCTGCCAACTCGACGGCTGGCTGCTGGTCGGCTTCGAGCACATCGTCGGCCGGCCGGCGAACCTCGCGCCCGGTTCCCCCGACCTGCCCCGCGTCGGTGCCGTCGTCGACAGCATCGCCCGCCGGCCCGGCGATAATCTACGTCCGCTTTCCGAGCGATGGCGCAACGGGAAGGCGTGGGCGGAACTGAAGGCGCTGCCAGCGGACACGTTCCCCGGCTGGGATATCGCGGCGGCGGCCCGCCACGCGAGCGCCGTCAGCGAAGCTGTCGCGGGGGACAGGCTGATCCACACGGACCTTCACGCCCACCAGTTCATGATCGCGGACGATCGGATCCGGGTGGTCGACTGGGGCTGGCCGGCCCAGGGCGCCGGATGGGTGGACGCCGCGTTCCTGATCATCCGCCTCGTCGGCGCCGGGCATTCACCGGAGCGGGCCGAGCGGTGGGCGGCCGGGCTGACCTGCTGGGCCGGCGTATCCGACGATGCCCTGACCGCCTTCGCCTGCCACGTGGCCGGGCTGTGGACCGTCCGCGCCCGGCAGGCAGGCACCCATGCGGCCCACAACCGAGCGGCGACGGCACGCGGCTACGCCACCTGGCGAAACCTCTGACTCATCTCGTGGAAACCGGTTTCCCACCCCCACCGTGCTGAGCGAGTCGCATGTGAAGGGCTCTGACCGTGTCCTGCTCTCTGCCGACGCCGGCACGACGGCGGCATCTACGTCATTTGTCCGTATTCTGCGCGGCCCCGTCACGCTTCGCTCCCCGGCGCCAGGAGCCGCTGTCGCATGAAAGTCACCATGATCCTGTGCGATGCCGCCCAGGTGTCGGAAGGGAAGCTCTACATCCTCGGCGGTGGCTGGAATGTTGCAGGCCCCGGCCCCTTCCCTGCTGCGATCGGCATGCTGATCGAGGTCCCATGGGATCATGGCAACAGGCCGCTTACCCTCCATCTTGAGCTTCACGAGGAGGATGGCTCTCCCGTCGTCCTGCCAGGGCCGGTCGGACCGCAGCCGATCAAGGTGGAAGCCCGGGTGGAAGTAGGGAGAACGGCCGGCGCGGCAAAGGGCTCCCCCCTTACGGCACCCCTCGCGATCAATATGACGCCGTTTCCTCTGACTCCCGGTCGCCGTTACACGTGGAAAGCCCGGATCGAGGAGGAGCCCGAGGACGCATGGGAGGTCGGCTTCCAGGTCCGGCCCACCTGATCGCCCCTTCCAGCAATCCAATGCTGGCATTGCATTCATTGCTGGCTGAGTGGCGACGACGCCCACGCCAGACCCGGCTGGCGCCACGGACAAGCCTGAAGGCTGGCGGACGGATCGAACCGCATTACGGGGCAGGAAATCGCACCGCCGCGCCATTCGAGCACCAGCGGCAATGGCCCGCGTCTGGCCCCGCCGGCCGGCCGGGACAGGACCTTCAATGATCATCTCACGTAATCGATCATGCTATCATGAGCGAAGAATCTGATATCAGACCTGCGAGGTGACACTGGTGGCCGACATCCTGGTGCGCGACGTACCCGACACGGTTCTTGCCGAGCTTGATGCCGCCGCCGCCCGGGCCGGCATTTCGCGTGTCGAGTACCTGCGCCGCACGCTTGCCGCCGAAGCCGAGCGGGCATCCCGCGACGCGCGTCCCCCGCTTGCCCGGACGGACTGGGCGCGGCTGGGCGGGCTGATCTCGGACCTCACCGACGAGGACGTGATGCGCGGAGCCTGGTCTTGACAGGTCCGGTCGTGACAGGTCCGGTCGTGACAGGTGGCTGGCTCATCGACAAGTCGGCGATGGTCCGCATACCGACCCATCCCGATGAGCCCGTCTGGTCACAGCGAGTCGATCAAGGTCTGGTGCACGTGTGCGCGGTCACGCTGCTCGAGGTGGGATATTCCGCCCGTAACGGCGCTGAACACGCCCAGCTTCTCGGCACCCTGCCTCTCGCGCGCATGGTCATCCACTGGGACACGCCGGCCACCGTGACCCGGCGCGCCTACGAGGTCCAGGGCCTGCTGGCCACGGCCGGCCGCCACCGGGCCCCAGGCGTTCCCGATCTGCTGATCGCGGCGACGGCGGAAGCCGCCGGGCTTACGGTCCTGCACCGCGACCAGGACTTCGAGCTGATCGCCGACCTGACCGGACAACCGTTGTGCCGGCTGCCCTGATCTTCCACCACCCCCACACACCACGGCACGGCTGACACTCGAAGACCCGCGGCTGGCCGGTGAGCGTCCGCTCGAACATGCCTGCGTTCATGAGATCGAGGGTGAAAGTGGCTGCTACAGCGACCACTTTCACCCTCGATCTCATGGTTCCCGACACTTCGGAGGCGTCAGGGATGGGGGCAGGGGCGGGGGGAACCCCGGGGCTGTATCCGGTGGCCAGCGGGACGGTCGGCGTGTGCGCGGCCGGTCGGGAGGCAGGGGCGCGGGTGGGCGGCGGAGATCGCGGTGGCGCTGGAGGGCTCGGCGGCGATGCCGGCAGCGGCCAGCCTGGTGACCGGTCCGGCCGCTGACGCGGCACTGACCGAAACCTGATCCAGGCCGACTCACCGCCAGGGGTTGACGGCGCCGCATGACACCTGTCAGTATTTTCTGACAGGTGAAAGATGGGCATGACAGGGAGGGGAATCGCTGAACAGCGAGGAGCTTCTCGTCGTGCTCACCGCGCTGGGGCACGCGCAGCGGCTACGCATCCTCGCGGAACTGGCCGCCGGACGAGTACACGTCAGCGAACTGGCCCGCAGGCTGGGCCTGTCCCGCCCATTGCTGTACATGCACCTCGAACGGCTGGAGAAGGCCAAGCTGGTGATCGGGCACCTGGAACTGTCCGAGAACGGCAAGGCGATGAAGCATTTCGAGCTGGTCCCGTTCGAGCTGCGGCTCACCGCCGACACGATCCTCACCGCGCTCCGAGAGGACCAGGAGACCGGCGCCGGAGGAGAAGATGACCTGAAAGGAGTCTGACATGTTCGGGGGCGTGGTCGCGATCGCCATCGTGCTGATTGTCATCGGTGGCATCGCGGCGAGCGTTGTCTCGTACTTCAGCCTGCAGAAACACCGCGCCGACGCGGTGGCCATGGCCGGCTACCGCAAGCTCGCCGAACAGGCGGTAGCCAACCAGGAAACGCTGAGAACCGAACTTGCGGGGCTGACCAGACGACTCACGGCGGTCGAGGAGCTGCTACGGAGCGTCGGATGACCAGTCCACAAAATGATCCGTTGCGCCACGGCCGGCATCCGATCCGTCTCCCGCTCTCCTCGGCGCCGTGGATCGCGGCCGGATATCTCGGTGGATACCTGCTGGTCGGCACCGTGCTGTTCGCGGTCTGCCTCAGTCTTCTCTCGGTCGCCGCGGCTACCGGCATCTTCTGGCTCGGTGTGCCGGTACTGGTCGGTGCGGCCGGCATCATCCGCGGTTGCGCCCAGATCGAGCGGCTGCGCGCCGGGCTGGCCGGATGGCGCATCCCGAACGCCTATCGGCCGGTCCTGAAACCCGGCATCCTGGCTCAGGCCAGGACCCGGTGGACCGATCCGGCCACGATACGCGACTGCGTGTATCTGATTCTGCTTTATCCTCTGTTGTTCGCACTCGACCTGACCGCCCTGCTGCTCTGGATCGCCGGTGTGGCCGGGGCTCTCCTGCCCCTGTGGTACTGGTCTATTCCGGGCGAGCACGGGGTACAGCTCGGCTATTTCCCGGACGACGGGCCCGGCACCGGAATCAAGGTCGACGACCTGTCCACCGCGCTGCTCGCCGCCATCGGATTCGCCGTCCTGTGCGTGCTGCTGGCCTATCTGGTGGTCGCCGCCGCCCGCCTGCACCGCGCCGTCGCCACGATGCTGCTGCGACCGCCGGTCGATCCACTGGCCGACGCCAGACGCATGCTCACCGAACCTGGACCTCTCTCCCTGGCGCCTCTTCACCTGGACAGGTAAGTCCGGACCGGGGCGTCCGCATATGAAAAAGAATTCCTGGGAACCTGAATCCAACCAGGGGAGCAGAACACTGTGGTCGCATCCCGCGGTTCCGCGGCGGACGATGTCGTGCGCCTGGATGCCGTCCGAAAGGTCTATGGCAGCTCCCGGGGCGGCGTCGTCGCGCTGGATTCGGTGTCGATCGTGTTCCGCCGCCACACCTTCACCGCGGTGATGGGCCCGTCGGGCTCCGGTAAAAGCACCTGCCTGCACTGCGCGGCCGGGCTGGACACCCCGACCTCGGGATCGGTGACCCTGGACGGCCGGGAGATCACCAGCCTGGGTGAACGCGAGCTGACCATTCTGCGTCGCGAAAGAATCGGCTTTGTCTTCCAGGCGTTCAATCTGCTGCCCGCGCTCACCGTGGCGGAGAACGTCGCGCTGCCGGTGCGCCTTGCCGGCCGCCGGCCCGGGCGAGGCACGGTGGACGCGGTGCTGGCGCGGGTCGGGCTCGGCGAGCGCGGGAGGCACCGGCCCGGTGAGCTGTCCGGCGGCCAGCAGCAGCGGGTGGCCATCGCCAGAGCGCTGATCACCCAGCCCTCGGTGATCTTCGCTGACGAGCCGACCGGCGCGCTGGATGCCTACACGTCCCTGGAGATCCTCGACCTGTTGCGGCAGGCGGTCCGCACCGGCGGCCAGACCGTTGTGATCGTCACGCACGACCCCGTCGCGGCCGCGCACGCCGACCGGGTGGTGTTCCTGGCCGGCGGCCGGCTCGTCGGCGAGATCCTCCAGCCGACGGCACAGGCACTGGCCGAGCAGATGACCAAGCTCGGTGCGCGGGGCAGGACGCCGGCCGGGCAGGTGTCCTGATGCCGCTCCTGGCCCTGCGGACGCTGAGGTACCGCGCCGGCGGCTTCGCCGCGTCGTTCGCCGCGCTGGCCTTCGGCGCGGTGCTGGTGATGGCCTGTGGCGGCCTCATGGAGACCGGGATCCGTACCGCGGTCCCGCCGCAGCGGCTGGTCGCCGCCGATGTCGTGGTCACCGGCGACCAGTCGCACCCGGAACCGGTCCGGCTGGACGCCGCGCTGGTGGCCAGGATCAGGTCGGTGCCCGGCGTCGCCGATGCCGTGCCGGACCTCTCGTTCCCCGCCGCGCCGCTGCGCGACGGCACACCGGTCACCGACGGCGATCAGCGGATCGGGCACGCCTGGGCGTCGAGCGCGCTCGGCCGATACCGGGTCCGCGACGGCGCCGCGCCGGCCGAACACGAGGTCGCGGTGGACGCGGCCACCGCGGCACGGGCCGGCGTCCATGTCGGCGACCAGGTCGACGTCGTGGTACGCGGCGTCCCCGCACGGTTCCGGGTCAGCGGTGTGGTGTCCACGGAGCGGCCGGCCGCGGGCGCGTTGTTCTTCGCCGAGCCCGACGTCGCCCGGATCGTGCCCGCGGCCGACCGGGTGGACGCGATCGGCGTGCTGGCCGCGCCGGGCGTCCGGGGCGGGCAGCTGCGCGACGCGCTGGCAACAGCGTTGAAGGACACGCCCGCGATACTGCTGACCGGGAACGAGCGCGGCCTGGCCGAGTTCGCCGACGCCGCGGACGGCGGCGAGACGATGATCGTACTGGCCGGCGTGTTCGGTGGGCTCGCGGTGCTGGTGGCCGTCTTCGTGGTGGCCGGCATCCTGGGCCTCTCCGTGCAGCAACGGCAGCGGGAGATGGCGCTGCTGCGGGCGATCGGCTGCACCCCTGGCCAGCTGCGCCGGCTGGTGCTCGGCGAGACCGCGGTCCTCGGCCTGCTGGCCACCCTGGCCGCCTACCCGTTCGGTGAGCCGGTCGGGCGGTTCCTGTTCGGCCAGCTGACCGACGGCGGTGTCGCCACCCCGGCGATCGTGTTCCACCAGGGCTTCGTGCCCACGCTGGCCGGCTCGGCGGTGAGCGTGCTGACCGCGCTGCTCGCCGCCTGGGCGGCCGGCTGGGCCGCGGCCCGCACCCGGCCGACCGAGGCGCTGGTCGAGGCCGGCCTGCGGCGGCGCTGGGTGAGCTGGCCGCGCATCCTGTTCGCGGTGTTGTTCCTGGCCGGCGGGATGGCCCTGACCCTGGTGACCGCGCTGGTGATGAAGGGCCCGGTCGCGGCGAGCACCGCCGGCCCGACCGCCATGTTGTGGGCCACCGGTTTCGCGCTGCTCGGCCCCGGCCTGACCAGAGTGATCGTAGCGGTGCTGTACGTACCGCTTCGTGTGATGTGCGGGCTCGCCGGCCATCTCGCCCTGCTCAACGCGCGAACACGGCGGGTCAGGACAGCCGGCATGATCATACCGGTCATGCTTGCCACCGGCCTGGCCACCTCGTTGCTGTACCTCCAGACGTCCCAGTCCGCGGCCGCCGACCGGGCCTACACCGAGAACCTGCGCGCCGACGCCGCGCTCACCGCCACCGCGGGCGGCTTCCCGGTCGACCTGGTGCGCTCGGTGCGCACGCTGCCCGGTGTCGGCCAGGCCAGCGCGGTGGTGAACAGCGAGGGCTACCTGGAGAGCGAGGAGGTCGCGGAGACCGGCTACCGGGAGACCGTGCCGCTGCGGGGCATCACCGCCGACGGCGCGGACCGCACCGCACCGGTCGCGCTGACCGCCGGCACCCTGGCCGACATGCGTGGCGACACGGTGGCGCTGGCCACGACGAGCGCGCGGCACTTCGGCTACAGGCTCGGTGACACCGTGCCCCTGTGGCTGGGCGACAACACCAGGGTCGCGGCGAAGGTGGTCGCGCTGTTCACCGCGCGCCACGGGTTCGAGACCATGCTGGCGCCCGCCGAACTCGTCGCCCCGCACACCAGGACCGGCCTGGCGCAGGAGATCCTGGTACGCGCCGCCCCCGACGTTGAACCGGGCACGCTCCTCGCGGCCCTCACCCGCTTCGCCGCCGGCCATCCCGGCCTGCGTGCGGCCGGCCAGGACGCCCTGCGCTCGGCGCACGCGCAGCAGGAGCGGACCGGCATGTGGATCAACTACCTGCTGGCCTTCATGATTATCTGCTACACGGTGCTCTCGCTGGTCAACACCCTGATCGTGGCCACCGCCGAACGTCGTGGGGAGTTCGCCGTACAACGCCTGACCGGCGCCACCCACGGCCAGGTGCTGCGCATGATGAGCGCCGAGGCGGTGCTGGTGGTCGCCGGCGGCATCATGCTCGGCACGCTGGTGTCGATCACCACGCTGGTGCCGTTCAGCCTCGCGGTCAGCGGTTCGCCGCTGCCGCACGGCCCGCTGTGGATCTACCTGGCGGTGACCGGATCAGCCGCCGCGCTCACCCTGTCCGCCACCCTGCTCCCCACCCTCCACGCCCTGCGCACCCCGCCCGTCGCCGCGTCGGTCACCCTGTGACCTCGTCCGTCCACTACACGTTCTTTTCTCGGCTTTTCCCGGTTTTTCCCGGCGGCGACGGCCGTCTCGCGAGCCGGCCGCGTCAGCGCAGGATGCCGGTGTGGCCGAGGGAGTAGCGGCCGGGCTGGGGCCAGACGCAGGCGCCGTGCGGGCCGGGGCCGACCTTGATGCGGGCCAGCAGGCCGCCGTCCCTGGTGGAGATCGCGTAGACCTCGCTGTTGTAGCGGCCGGTCAGCCACAGCACCGAACCGTCGGCGGACACCCCGCCCATGTCCGGGCTGCCGCCGCCGGGGAGCTGCCATTTCTGCCGGACCTGGCGGGTCGCGAAATCGATGACGGAGATGGAGCCCTCGCCGCGGTTCGACGCGTACATCACGGTCGCGTCCCGGCTCGGGTAAAGGCCGTGCACGCCCTTGCCCGTCGCCAGGAAACCAATCTTCTGGAACCGCACCGGATCGATGATATGCAGGCCGTCCGCCATCATGTCGGCCACGTAGAGCAGTTCGCCCCGCGGATCGAGTTTGATGTCCTGCGGCATGCCACCGACCACCAGGTAGCCGACGACCGACAGCGTCCGCAGGTCGACCTTGACCAGCTTGCCGGAGAACTCGCAGGTGGCCACGAAGAAGGAGTCGTCGGCGGCGAAGTCGACATGGTCGACGCCGGGGCAGTCGACCTTCACCTGGGTGCGCAGCTCCCAGGTGTTCGGGTCGTAGAAGTCCAGCCGCTGCAGCGCCTCGGCGACAACGACCGCGTATTTCCCGTCCGGCGTGAAATACATGTTGTACGGGTCGGCGACGGGGATGTTCGGCCCTTTTATCTTCCCGGTGGCCGGGTCGAGCGGGGTGAGGCTGTTACCCGTGTTGTTGGTCACGTACAACGTCGACAGATCCCACGACGGGACGACGTGCTGCGGAGTGCCACCGGTCACGAAATGGTCGACCACCTGGAAGGTCGCCGGGTCGATCACGTCCACGGTGTCGCTGTCGCTGTTCGGGACATAGACGAGCTGCCTGGCCCCGCGGACGGCGGGGCTGAGCTGGTTCGCCCCGGCGGCGGCGTACACGTTCACCGGCTGTGCCCCGCCGCCCCCGCCGACGGCGGTCGACGACGGCGGGGGCGACCGCGGGGACGGCGGGCTCGCCGCCGCTCCCGAAGCCCGCGCCGGGGGCGGGGCGGGCTCGGACGGCCCGGCTTCCTCGCCGCAGGCCGCGACCACGCCGAGCCACAACGCGGCGATGACCACCAGGCGCAACGCCCGTGACGATCGGGCGTCGTGGTATGTCCACACAGGGCATGCTCCGATTCCGGCGGGTTCGGGAACGACAAGCGTAGAGGCGTCCACCTTGGTGGCACCCGGCCGCATAGGAGGCTATCCAGCCAGGAAGGCGCGTATGGACAGCACCCCATCACGGAAAGTCGTCAAATCCGCCGATCCTGGCGTGGATTCGTACATTCCAGCGCCACACCCGAAGCCGCGCCAGGGGCTATTTTTATTACTGACGGTAATTTCGCTTGGCGGGGCGGCGGGGGCGTGTGCCCGCTACGCGGCATCGCTGCTCTGGCCGGCCCCGGCCGGCGCCTTCCCGTGGACGACGGTGCTGGTGAACACCACGGGGTGCGCCGCCATCGGCCTGCTGATGGCGGCGATCACCGAGCTGCCCGCGGCGCATCCGCTGCTACGCCCCTTCCTCGGCACCGGTGTCCTCGGCGGGTACACGACTTTCTCCACCTACGCGGTCGACGCCGAGCGGCTCGTCGACGCCGGCCGGGCCGGGACGGCACTGGCCTACCTGACGTCGACCGCGGCGCTGGCGCTGGGCGCCGTGTGGCTGGCGTCCACGGCGGGACGATCACTGACAGTGCGCTGGAACGGCCGCTGACGACCGCCGACGACCACTCTGGACCATCACGGATAGTGAGGTGGAAGCGATGAGGCTGACCGGGCGGGCACTGCGGCTGACGGTGTTCGTGGGCGAGGGCGACATGTGGCATCACCGTCCGCTGGCAACCGAGATCGTGCATCGCGCCCATGCCGCCGGGCTGGCCGGCGCGAGCGTGTTCCGCGGCCTGGAGGGATTCGGCGCCTCCTCCGTCGTGCATACCACCCGGCTGCTGTCGATGAGCCAGGACCTGCCGACGGCGGTGGTCATCGTCGACGACGAGCCACGGGTCCGCGCGTTCCTGCCCCAGTTGGACGAGCTCGTCACCGAAGGCCTGGTGATCATCGACGAGGTCGAGGTCATCCGCTACACCGGCCGGGCGGCGGACCGGTGAGCTGGTTACTGGTGATCGCGGGGGCGATGGTCGGCGCCCCGGCGCGCTACCTGACCGACCGGGCGGTGCAGGCCCGCCACGACACGCTCTTCCCCTGGGGCACGTTCACCGTGAACGTGGTCGCCAGCGGCGTCCTCGGCCTGGTCGGCGGGGCGGTGCTGGCCGGCGCCGCCCCCGCCCGGGTGGGCCTGCTGGTCGGCACCGGGCTGTGCGGGGCGTTGAGCACCTATTCGACGTTCTCCTACGAGACGCTGCGGCTGGCGCAGGACGGCGCCCGGCTGCTGGCCGCCGCGAACGTTGCCGGCAGCGTCCTCGCCGCCTTCGGCGCCGCCGTCCTCGGGACGGCCGTCGCCCGGGCGCTGTGGGGATGAGAGCCACGGAGCTGAGGACCGTGATGACGAGCTGCGCGGACGAAATACGAGGACGAGATGCAAGGACGAGAACCGTCACGATGACGAGACCGGCTGTTCGGGCAGGGTGGGCTCGTTGGCCTGCTGGGCCGGGATGCCCGCGGTTTTCCGTCCGCTCCGGGGAGCGCGCAGCACGGTGACGGCGAGCAGGAGGCCGAACGCCACGCATCCCGCGCCGGTGAGCACCCCGAGACGGCAGCCGCCGGTGAACGCGGCGAGCTGGCTGTGGCCGTCGGCCAGCAGGCTGGCCGTCCGGTTGCTGGACAGCGTCCCCAGCGCGGCCAGGCCGACCGCGGCGGAGATCTGCATGGAGACGTTGACGATCCCCGAGGCCAGGCCGGCGTCGGCGGGCGCGACCTGGGCCACGGCCATGGTCAGCAGGGGCATGAAAACCGCGCCGGTCCCCAGCCCGACCAGGATGAAGGCGAAGAAGAGCCCCGGGAAGTAGTCGACGCGCTCACCCCCGAGCGACCAGGCGAGCAGCAGCAGTCCAGCGATCATGGAAATCAGCCCGGAGATGAGGACCCGCTCGGGTCCGAAGGCGGACACGAGCCGGGCGGTGATCCCGACGGAGAGCACGGCCACCATGACGGTCTGCGGCAGAAACGCCAGCCCGGTGTGGACGGCGTCGTACCCGAGGGCCTGTTCCAGGTACAGCGCCCCGAAGAAGAACACCCCATACATGCCGGCGGCCACGACCGCGCGTACGGCGCTGGAACCGATGAGGCTGCGCAGCCGCAGGATCCGTACCGGAACGAGCGGGTTCGACGTGCGCGACTCACGGACGGCGAATGCGCCGAGCAGCGCGACCGCGACCGCGCCGAGGCCAAGGGTGTACCCCGAGAGCCAGCCGTACTCGGCCGCCTGCACGATGGCGTCGATGCCGATCAGCGTCGCCGCGGTGACCAGGACGGCACCTGGCAGGTCGGCCCCCTGCCGCAGGCCGCTGCCGGGGCGTTCGGAGATGAACACGGCCGCGGCCGGCAACGCGAGCAGGCCGATCGGGATGTTGATGACGAAGATCCAGTGCCAGCCCAGGGCCTGCGTGAGGAGACCGCCGAGCAGCAGGCCGAGCGAACCGCCGCTGACGGTGACAAGCAGGTAGACGCTCATCGCCCGGGCCCGCTCATGTGGCTGCGGGAAGTCGGTGACGATGAACGCGAGGATGGTCGCCGATGCCAGCGCTCCGCCCAGGCCCTGCGCGAAACGGGCGGCGATCAGGAACTCCTGCCCGTCGCTGAGCCCGCAGGCGGCCGAGGCGGCGGTGAACAGCGCCATGCCGGCGAGGAAGACCTTCTTCCGGCCGACAAGGTCGCCAAGCCGGCCGGCGACCAGCAGGAAGCTGCCATAGCTGATCATGTAGGCGTTGACGACCCAGGTGAGGTCGGCCTGGCTGAAGCGCAGGTCGTTCTGAATGACGGGCAGCGCGACGTTCACCACGCTGGAGTCAAGAATGATCATTAGTTGCGCCGTGAGGGCAACGAGCAGGGCGAGCCATCGCCGCCGCGAGCGGGAGCGTGTGACCGGAGCCGGAACGATGATGTCGCTCATGGAATAGTCACTATACCGTTGACTATCAACGAATCAATATTGACACCACGATGATAAGATCGTTGGAATCATGAGCGTCGCCGCAACCACCTCAGGGTTGATCGTCCTGTTGACACGCCTCGCCCGGCGCGTGTACCGGGAGGCCACCGACGACGTGCTCGGCATGACGCTCAAGCAGTTCGTGATCCTCAACCATCTCAGCGAGGACACCGGTGTCCCCCAGCGACATCTCGGCGATGTGCTGTGCCTGGACGCGAACAACCTCGTGCTGCTCCTCAACGAGGTCGAGCGCGCGGGCTGGGTGGAACGCCGGCGCGATCCCACCGACCGCCGGCGCCACCTCGTCTATCGCACGCGCGCCGGCAGCAGCGCCCTCACGGCCGCCGAACGCGGGATGGACGCCGTCGAGGACAGGATCCTCGACACGCTGAACCCCCAGGAACGCACGGCCCTGCGCCTCCTGCTCGCCGCCGCGCTGGCGGAGGGTACGCCGTCCCACGACTGACGGCGACCATACATGATCGATCGTAATCGGTCAGGGCCGGTCAGCAACCAGTACACCAGCCACGACGCCGGATGAGGCGTGAAGCGGCCACGCGTGGCGCCTGCGGCGAGCTGCGGCAGTCTCGGCCGCCAGCGGCTGGGCCGACTTCGGGCCGCCGGGTGACCGGACGATTAAGCGGAATCAAACTCCACTTAACTGTTACGATCCGGAGGGCAATTCCGCTTGTCCGGGACGGAGGCCCATGTCCACAGAACGCAGCGACCAGCAGGTCGCCATCACTTTTGCCGCGCTTACGCTCGGTACTGCCGGTTACACACTGTTGCAGTCGATGGTGCTGCCGGCCCTGCCGGTCGTCCAGCGGGATCTGCACACCTCCCAGACGACGGTGACCTGGGTGCTCACCGCCTACCTGCTGTCCGCCTCGGTCGCGACACCCATCCTGGGCCGCCTCGGCGACATGTTCGGCAAGAAGAAGATGCTCGTCGTCGTCTATGCCTCGCTGACCGCCGGATCGCTGCTGGCCGCGCTGACGAGCTCGGTCGGCGTGCTCATCGTCGCCCGGGTGGTCCAGGGGATCGGCGGCGGGCTGTTCCCACTGTCCTTCGGCATCATCCGCGACGAGTTCCCGGCCCGCCGGGTGCCCGGCGCCATCGGGCTGATGTCGGGGATGCTCGGTATCGGCAGCGCGCTCGGCATAGTGATCGCCGGGCCGGTGGTCGACCACCTGTCGTGGCACTGGCTGTTCTGGATCCCGCTCATCATGTCGGCGCTCGCCACCCTGGTAACGGCGCTGTTCATCCCGGAGTCCCCGGTGCGCAGCCCGGGACGGGTCAACCTCCCGGCCGCGGCACTGCTGTCCGGCTGGCTGGTCGCGTTGCTGCTCGGGCTTAACCGGGGCAGCGCCTGGGGCTGGACGTCCGGCGGCACACTGGGCCTGTTCGGCGCGGCCGTGGTGCTGATCGTGCTGTGGATCCAGGTGGAGGAACGCTCCGCCGTACCGCTGATCGACATGACGATGATGCGCGTCCCGGCCGTGTGGTGGACCAACGTGGCGGCGTTGCTGCTCGGCGTCGGAATGTACTCGACCTTCATCGTCATCCCGCCGTTCCTGCAGGCGCCCCCGGAGGCCGGTTACGGCTTCGACGCCTCGGTCACCGTCTCCGGGCTGTATCTGCTGCCCAGCAGCATAGCTATGATCATTATGAGCTCCCTGATCGGCCGGATCACCGCCCGGCGCGGGGCCAAGCAGCCGCTGGTGGTGGGTTCCCTGCTGGCCTCGGTCCCGTTCCTGATGCTCTCGGTGGCGCACCACGAGCCCTGGGAGTTCTTCGTCGCCACGACCATCCAGGGCCTCGGTATCGGGCTTGCGTTCTCGTCCATGTCCAACCTGATCATCGAGGCCGTCCCGGCCGGCCAGACCGGGGCCGCGACCGGGATGAACGCGAACATCCGCACCATCGGCGGGTCGATCGGAAGCCAGGTCGTCACCAGCATCCTGGCCTCCGGCGCCCTGGCGAGCGGGCTGCCGAGCGAGCACGGCTACAGCGTGAGCTTCGCGGTACTGGCCGTGTCGATGGTTGCCGCCGCGGTGGCGGCCGCCATCGTGCCGCTACGCCGGCAGCCCACCGGCACCCCGGCCAGCGAGGCTCCGGCCGCCAGGAACATGACGCTGCCCGAGCCGCGCGGCGGTGCTCCGGCGACCACACAGTCCTGCTAGCGGCTGTGTTCGCCGCGTGACACTACTACCGTGTCGTCATGAGCAGGACCGCGGAAACCTCGTCCGTGCCCGCGCTGTCAGAGACGACAGCGCCGGAACGGCTACGCTGCGACGCGGCGCGGAACCGGGAACGGGTGCTCTCCGCGGCGTCCGAGGTGTACGGCGAGCGCGGTCCCGCCTTCACCATGGAGGAGGTCGCCAGCCGCGCCGGAGTCGGCATCGGCACCGTCTACCGCCGTTTCCCGACCAAGGGCGCGTTGCTGGACGCGGTCGCCCTGCCCTACCTCGAGCGCATGCTGGGCCTAGCCAGGGCCGCCGGCGAGCACCGCGAGCCCGGCGAGCGCCTGGAGACGTTCGTGCGGACCCTGGTGGAACGGCACGCCAGCGAGGGCAGGGGCAACAGCCGGCTGTGGGACTCGGCCCTCGGCCGGCCGCTGCGGGAGGAGATCCACCGGGTGGTGGACGGCCTGCTCGAGGCCGCCCGCAAGGCCGGCCGGCTACGCCCGGACGTCACCTACCGTGATATTTCCGTCCTGTTGTGGACGGTGACCAGCCTGGTCGACGCGACCGACCGGGTCGCGCCGATGGTGTGGCGCCGCCATCTGGACCTGCTCCTCGACGGGCTGCGCCCGGACGGCCCACGGCCGCTGGCCACCCCGCCGGTCGACGCGCAGGAGTGGGAGCGGGTGGTCACGAGCTCCGCCGCGCTGCGTCTGCACTGACCGGATCGCTCCCCTGGACGGGGACGGCCGGTTGCGGGGGGACGGCCGGCCGCGAGGGGACGGCCGTCCTCCGGCCGGGTAGCAGGAAGGCGCACGGTACCGCGGCGGCGGTGAGCGCCAGCGTCCACCAGAAGGTGTTCCCGAAGGCGTCCGCCAGCCCGGCCGCGTCCACCCGGGCGGATCCGCCCCGGTCAGCGATCCCGTGGGCGAGGACCACCGCGAGCACGGCGGTGCCGAGGGAGCCGCCGACCTGCTGGAAGATCCGCACCGCCGAGGTGGCGCGGGGGATCTCGTCCTGGTGCAGGCCGTGGTAGACCGCTGACATGACAGGGATCATCACCGCCGCCAGCCCGACACCGCGCAGGGCCAGGGACGCGCCGAGCAGCCACTCGCTGGTGCCGGTGCCGACCTGGGTGTAGGCGGCGGTACCCAGCACGCTGAGCACCAGGCCGGTGATGGCGAGCGGCCGGACGGCCCCCCGGTCGGCGAGCCGGCCGGCCACAACCATGGCGATCATCATGCCGATTCCCTGCGGGGCCATCAGCAGCCCGGCCTCGGCCGCACTGCGCCCACGGACCTGCTGCTCGTACAGCGGGAGCAGGAACATCGCGCCGAACAGCGCGATCCCGGAGAGGAACATGATCCCGGATGAGCCGGTGAAGGACCGGCTGCGGAACATCCGCAGGTCGATGATCGGCTCCGCCTCGCTCGTCAGGGCATGCGCGACGAACAGGACCAGCAGGGCCGCTCCGGCGACCAGCGGGACGACCGCCTCGAGGTCGGTGAAGCTGCCCCGGCTGCCCGCCGCCGAGAAACCGTAGACGACCGCCGCCAGCGCCGGGGAGAGCAGCACGAGCCCACGGACGTCCAGCGGATGCCGGCCCGGGATCCGCATGTCGGGCAGCCCCCGCCAGGCCAGCAGCAGGGCGGCCAGGCAGACCGGCACGTTGATGAGGAAGATCCAGCGCCAGCTCAGGGTGTCGATGATCACACCGCCTATGACCGGGCCCAGGACGGGCGTCACCAGGGCGGGCACGGCGACCGTGGCCATCAGCCGGCCCATCCGCCGCGGGCCGGCGGCCTGGGCGAGGATGGTCTGCATCAGCGGCAGGAGCATGCCACCGCCGATGCCCTGCAGCACCCGGAAGGCGATCAGGCTGCCGGCTGACCAGGCCATCCCGCACAGCACCGACCCGACGAGGAACAACGCCAGCGACAGCATCCACATCCGCTTGCCGCCGAAGCGCTCCACCGACCAGCCGGTCAGTGGGATCACCATCGCCAGCGCGAGCATGTAGCCGGTGCTGACCCACTGGATCGTCGAGATCCCGACTCCGAACGAACGCCCCAGGGTGTCGATGGCGACTGCGATGATCGTGAGGTCCAGTT
>NZ_CAKKTL010000076.1:0-21562 GCF_920664355.1 Protofrankia sp. CiP1_Cm_nod2 | reverse complement strand
AGCACCGGCGGTGGCACCGGCCCTTGGCCCCGCCGGGCCGGCCGGGCCCGGCGCGCCGGCCCGGCCGGCGGGATCCGGCTCGTCCCAGGGGGCGTCCGCCCGGACCTGCTCCCAGACCGGGCTGGACAGCGCCAGGTCCAGCCGCCGGGCAAGTTCGATCATGCCGGGATAGCCGGCGAAGGCGTGGTGGCGTTCCTGGTTGACGTCGAGGAAGGGCAGCCTGCCCTTGAGCGCGGTGTACTGGTTGCGGCCACCGGCGATCAGGATGTCGGCCTGGGTGTCGGCGACCACCCGCAGCAGTTCGGCGGGCGTGCCGTTGCGGATGACGATCCCGTCCGCACCGAGCAGTTCGGTGATCTTGTCGACGTCGTCCTCGGTGCTCTTGGTGGCCCCGGAGGCGACGACCTCCACCCCGAGGTCCTGCAGCGCCGCCACCAGCGACCAGCTCTTCACCCCGCCGGTGTAGAGCACCGCCCGGGCGCCGGCCAGCCGCTCCCGGTAGGGGGCGAGCGCCGTCGCCAGGGCGGCCTCCTCGGTGGCGATGAGCTCCTCCGCCCGCCAGGAGAGCTCCTTGCCGCCGAGGACGCGGGCGAAGCCGCGCAGGGTGTCGCGCATCGCCCGGACGCCGTAGAAGCTGCCCTCGAACCAGGGGATGCCGTAGCGGTCCTCCAGCCCGCGGGCCAGCGAGAGCAGCGCCCGCGAGCAGACGACCATCGTCGCCTTCGCGCGGTGGGCGGCGGCGACGTCGGCGTAGCGGCCGTCCCCGCTGATGCTCGCCAGCACCCGGATGCCGAGCTTCGCCAGCAGCGGGGTGACGTCCCACAGCTCGCCGGCGATGTTGTACTCGCCGACCAGGTTCACGTCGTACGGCGTGGTGAACGCCGGTTCCACCGTGCCGATGACGTGGTCGAGCAGGGCCTGGCCGGCGAGCCGGTTGCCGAAGTTCTTGCTGCCGGCGAATCCCGGCGAGTGCACCGGGACCACCGGGACGCCGGTCGCGTCCGCCGCCGCCGCGCACACCGCGTCGACGTCGTCGCCGATCATCGCGGTGACGCAGGTGGCGTACACGAAGACCGCGGGCGGGCGGTGGCGGCGCGCGGCCTCGACGATGGTGTCGTAGAGGCGCTGCTCGCCGCCGAAGACCACGTCCTGCTCGCCGAGGTCGGTGGCGAAGCCCCGGCGGTAGAGCGTCGGGCCTGAGGAGAGGCTGCCCCGGCCGTCCCACGAGTTGCCGGCACAGGCGATCGGGCCGTGCACCACGTGGGCGACGTCGGCTATCGGAACCAGAGTGATCATCGCGCCGTCGAACGCGCAGCCGCCGGCGGTGCCGCCCGGCTTCGGCCGGGAGCAGCCCGTCTTGCGGGCTTTGGGATCCTTGGCACGGTTGTGGTCACACGCCGGTTCGTCGAAGAGTACCGCGGCGTCGATCTTCGTCAGGGCAGCCATTTTCCCCTCAGCGGACGATGTCGGTCAGCACGCTGTGCCGGTCAGCGGATGGTGTCGGTCAGCACCCGCTGCCGGTCAGCGGATACTGCCGGTCAGCGGACGGTGCCGGTCAGCGGACGATGTCGAAGCTGTGGTCGGGCGCGTTGCGGTCCAGCTCGTCGAGGAACAGGTTGACCAGCTGGGTCAGCAGCGCCAGGCCGCCGGCATAGCCGTAGATCGGGAAGCGGTGCAGGTGGTGCCGGTCGAAGATCGGGAAACCGGCCCGGAACAGCGGCACGTCCGCCTCGCGGGCGAGGTGCTTGAGGTGGGTCGCGCCGACGATGAGGTCGACCGGCTCGGTGAGCACGAGCGACCGCAGGTGCCAGCCGTCCTTGCCCGGCCAGACGGTCGCCTGCCGGCCGAACGGGCTGGCGGCCAGCAGCTCCCGGGTCTGGTTGGCCCAGGTCTCGTCACCGTTGGTGGCCAGCACGTGGACCGGCTCCATGCCCAGCTCCAGCAGGAAGCCGAGCATCCCGGTGACGAAGTCGGGGTCACCGGCGATCGCGACCCGCTTGCCGTGCACGTAGGCGTGCGAGTCGGTCAGGGCGTCGAGCAGCCGCCCGCGCTCCGCGGTGATCTCGTCCGGTACCGCGACCCCGGCCACCCGGGCGATCTCGGTGATGAAGGCGTCGGTGCTGCCGATGCCGATCGGCGGGTTGACCGTCACCGTCTCGCCGGCCCAGCCGTCCACGGTCTCCCTGGTCCGCTTGGAGCCGAAGGGCTGCAGGAAGACGGTGGCGATGGCGTTGATCGAGTCGGCGGCGACGGCGAGCGGGGTCCCGCCCGGGTACATGTGGTACTCGCCGGTCGCCGGGGAGTCGAGGCTGTCGCTGTGGTCGCCGAGCACGGCGTGCTTGACACCCAGCAGGCTCAGCAGCCGCTTGAGCTCCCGGATGTTGCCGACGTAGGGGTCGAAGCCCGGCACGATGTTGACCGTGCCGTTGGACGCGCCCTTCTTGCCCTCGGTCAGGTACGACAGGATGCCGCGCAGCATGTTGTCGTAGCCGAGCACGTGCGAGCCGACGAAGCTCGGGGTGTGGGCGTACGGGACCGGGATGGTCTCGGAGATCGCGCCCTTGGTGCGGGCGTTGGCGATGAAGTTCTGCAGGTCGTCGCCGATCACCTCGGCCATACAGGTGGTCGACACCGCCACCATGTCCGGCTTGTACACGTGCACGGCGGTGCCGAGGGCCTCGATGAGGTTGCTCAGGCCGCCGAAGACCGCCGAGTCCTCGGTCATCGACGAGGAGACCGTCGGCACCGGCTCCTTGAAGTGCCGGGCGAGGTGGCCGCGGAAGTACGAGGTGCACCCCTGCGAGCCGTGCACCAGCGGCAGGGTCCCGGCGAAGCCGAGGGCCGCGAGCACGGCGCCCAGCGGCTGGCACGCCTTCAGCGGGTTGATCGTGAGGTCCTTCCGGGCGAAGTTCTTCTCCCGGTACTCCCACGACCGGGTCCACTCGGCGACCCGGTCGACCTCCGCCGGCGAGGAGCCGGCCTCGAACTGCTTCTTGCGCTCGCGCTGCTCCTGGTACTCGGGGCCCTTGAACAGTGTGTTGTGGTCTCGCACCACAAGTGCGTCTGGGTTGGTGGACACCAGCGATCCTCCGGTTCACGGGCGAAAGAACACGTCTTCCGCGGGGAATTACGAGCGGAAGACGTGCCCTTCGCGGGAAGCCACGGGCGAAAGACACGTCTTCCGCAGGGAAATCAGCTCTTCTTGGAATTCGCCCACGGCGCGTCGAACAGGTTCCACGACGGGCTGTTCACAGCGCTGTCCATGTCCCGGGCGAAAATCGCGAAGCCCTCGACACCGTGGTACGGACCGGAGTAGTCCCAGGAGTGCATCTGACGGAACGGCGTCCGCATCTTGTGCGAGACGTACTTCTCCTTGATGCCGGCGCCGACCAGGTCCGGCTTGAGACGGCGGGTGAACTCCTCCATCTCGTAGGCGGTCGGGTCGTCGTAGACCACGATGCCCTGCTTGAGCTCGGGGTAGCTACGGGTGTAGTCGTCCTTGTGGGCGAACTCGTAGCCGGTCCCGATGACCTCCATGCCGAGGTCCTCGTAGGCACCGACGGTGTGCCGCGGGCGCAGGCCGCCGACGGCGAGCATCACGGTCTTGCCCTCGAGCCGGTGCCGGTAGGTCTCCCGCACCTTGTCGAAGAAGGGCTGGTACCGCGCGATGGCGGCCTCGGTCTTCTCCTTGATGGTGTCGTCGAAGAACTCGGCGATCTTCCGCATCGACTCGACGATCTTCGTGGGGCCGAAGAAGTTGAACTCGGTCCACGGGGTGCCGTACCGCTCCTCCATCGTGGTGGCGATGTAGTTCATGGAGCGGTAGCAGTGCAGCACGTTGAGCTTGGCCAGGTGGGCGGTGGCCATCTCGTTGACGGTGCCGTCGCCGGACCACTGGGCGATGACCCGCAGGCCCATGTCCTCGAGGATCTTCCGGGAGGCCCAGGCGTCGCCACCGATGTTGTAGTCACCGAGCAGCGTGATGTCGTACGGGGTCTGCTCGGCGATCTCCCGGGTGCCCAGCACATGGTCGCGGATCGCGTCGTTGGCGATGTGGTGGCCCAGCGACTGGCTGATCCCGCGGAACCCCTCGCACTTGACCGGGACGACCGGCATGTTCAGCCGCTTCGTCGCCGCGGTGGAGACCGCGTCGATGTCGTCACCGATCAGGCCGATCGGGCACTCGGACTGGATGGAGACGCCCTTGACCAGCGGGAAGACCTCCACCAGCTCGTCCAGGATGGCGGCGAGCTTCTTGTCGCCACCGAAGACGATGTCCTTCTCCTGGAAGTCGCTGGTGATCTGCATGACGGTGAAGTTGTCGATGCCGAGCTGCCCGTTGGCGTAGTTGCGCCGGGTGCCCCAGGTGTACTGGCCGCAGCCGACCGGGCCGTGGCTGATGGAGATGAGGTCCTTGATCGGGCCCCACACCACACCCTTGGAGCCGGCGTAGGCGCAGCCACGCAGCGTCATGATCCCGGGACGGGACTTGACGTTGCTCTTGACCTCACATTCCTTCGCCCCGCCCGGGTCGTTGGGCTTGACGTGCTTCTGGCGGTCCTTCTCGACCTTGGGCGGGTAGGCCGAGAGGACATCATCGATCATCGCCTGCGTCTCGGCAGACGTCACGGGCGGAGTCATGACAGACCTTTCTGGGTGTACGGGGACGAGCGGTCAGGCGCCGACGGCGGAGGCGGCCTTCTGACCGACGATCGACTCGTCCTCCTGCTCCATGATCCCGAAGTCGATCAGGAGCTCCTCGAGCTCGTCCATGCTGATCGGGGTGGGGATGGTCTTCATGTCGTTCTCTTCGATCTTGCGCGCGAGCTCGCGGTACTCGTTGGCCTGGTTCGCCTCGGGCGAGTACTCGATGACCGTCATCCGGCGCAGCTCGGCGTGCTGGACGATGTTGTCACGCGGGACGAAGTGGATCATCTGGGTGTTCAGGCGCCGCGCGAGCTCCATGATGAGCTCGTCCTCACGGTCGGTCTGACGGCTGTTGCAGATCAGCCCACCGAGGCGGACGCCACCGGTGTGGGCGTACTTGAGGATGCCTCGGGCGATGTTGTTCGCCGCGTACATGGCCATCATCTCACCGGAGGTGACGATGTAGATCTCCTGGGCCTTGCCCTGGCGGATCGGCATGGCGAACCCACCGCAGACGACGTCACCGAGGACGTCGTAGGTGACGAAGTCGAGGTCCTCGTAGGCGCCGTTCTCCTCCAGGAAGGTGATGGCGGTGATGACGCCTCGGCCGGCACAGCCGACACCCGGCTCCGGGCCGCCCGACTCGACACACCGGATGTTCCACGCGCCCTCGAGCAGGACCTCCTCGAGCTCGAGGTCCTCCACCGAGCCCTTCTCGGCCGCCTTCTCGATGACGGTGTGCTGGGCCTTGGAGTGCAGGATCAGACGGGTCGAGTCCGCTTTCGGGTCACAACCGACGATCATGACCCGGTTGCCCCGCTCAGCCAGTGCGGCCATCGTGTTCTGCTGAGTGGTGGACTTACCAATACCACCCTTACCGTAGAACGCGAGCTGCCTCATTGGTGTGTGCTCCTCACCGCACGCTTGGGCGTGCGTCACTGTGGAAGAACCGGTGTTGGTTCACCGGACTGCTGTCCGTCCGGGATTTCCGTGCTGTATTCGTTCAGGAACCGGCGCCGGCGCCGGCGGCCAGGCTGGCCGCCGCGAGCTCGTAGAGGTCACGGACCTCCCCGGAGCGCAACGGCCGCTTGAGCGCCGTGACGTGCGACCGCAGGCCGTCCAGGACGGATCCGAGCACGCCCTCGTCGGCGTCGATCCCGTACTCCCGCAGGGCGTGGCGCAGCGACGCCCGCCCCGCGTGCTTGCCCACGACCAGCCGGCGCCGCGCGCCGACCTCCGCGGGGTCGAAGGGCTCGTAGACCCTCGGAGCCTTCAGCACGCCGTCCACGTGGATACCGGACTCGTGGACGAACGCAGACTCCCCGACGATCGCCTTCCCGGTGGGTACCGGCCGGCGTGCCGCGCCCGAGACCAGCTCGGCCAGCGCGCGCAGCGCCGTGGTGTCCAGATCGACCCGGTACCCGAGAAGATGGCGCAGCGCCATCGCCACCTCCTCGAAGGCGGCGTTGCCGGCCCGCTCCCCGAGCCCGGCGACCGTCGTGCTGACGGACCCGAAACCGGCCCGGACCGCCGCGAGCGTGTTGGCGGTGGCCAGCCCGAAGTCGTCATGGGCGTGGATCTCCCAGATGGCCGGCGCCGCCGAGGCGGCCACCACCAGGGCGGACAGCCGTTCGTACGCCCTGGCGGGCTCGAGGATCCCGACGGTGTCGGCCCAGCGCAGACGGTCGGCACCGGCCCGGGACAGCTCGCCGGCGAGGTCGGCGACGAAGCCGTCGTCCGCCCGCGAGGCGTCCTCGAACCCGACCCCGACCAGCAGCCCACGGTCGAGGGCGTACGCGACGCAGCCGAGGATCCGGCCGCGCGCCCACGCCCGGTCACGGCCGAGCTTGTACCGCAGGTGCAGGTCGGACACGGGGATGCTGATGTGGGCCCGCCGCACCCCGCAGGCCACCGCCGCGTCGATGTCGGACCGCACGGCCCGGCACCAGGCGATGACCTCCGCCCGCAGGCCCGCCGCCGCGACACGGCGGATGGCCTCGCGTTCGGACGGCCCCATGGCCGGCACGCCCGCCTCGATCTGCTGTACCCCCACGCGGTCGAGAGCGGCCGCGATGGCGAGCTTCTCCTCGGCGGTGAAGGCGACGCCCGGGGCCTGCTCACCGTCGCGCAGCGTGGTGTCACAGAACCCGATCACGATGTCGTGCTCCACATCATGCGTGCCCTCCGTCAGTCGCACCGAACAGGGAAGAGGCGCTGTGCCGGGCCGGTGCCGGCCAGCTGCCCGATGCCGGATCCGCGCTTTGCGGCCCGCGATCCGCCGGCGGGCGGTCCCGCGATCCTCACCGTTGAGGTGTCGCGATTAGAAATGTCGCTGACCGTTGTTTCGGGCGCTTTAAGCGCCGTATCTTCCCAGTTACTTTTACGCCCGGTCCGCGATTCCGGGACGAATAGCAGAAGAAGCCTGGGCCAGGTGGCCGAAATGCCTGGGACCAATGGTGCGGACGCCGGCCACCACCTGGGTTCCGGCCAGCCGGCAACCTGCCCGCCAACAGTTTTCGACGACCGGCTCCGACAGCGTGCCGTACCAGTTTTTTACCTCCCGAATCCGTTGCCGAATACGGTGTTCGGCGACTTCCGGGACGAACGTTCCGACACCGGTGACCTATTGCCCGGCCCATTGTTCGGATGACCCGGAAATTCCGGCCCGTGGGTCCGGGCGGCCGCCGCGGCCCGGACCGGCGGCGATGCCCGGCAGGGAACAGCGGCTGCCCAGCAGAAAACAACAGCTGCCCGGCAGAAAACAACAAAGGCGTTCCCCGGTCGCCCGCGCCCATTGGGCACGGCCGGCCGGGGAACGCCGGTGGGACGGCGGCCCGGTGGGTCAGGAGCTCAGCGGATCGTCCAGGTGTTGCCCGTGTGCAGCAGCTCGGCGAGCAGGTCGTCGGGCGTGGCATCCGCGACGCCCGTGCGGGCGGCGGCGTTCTGCTCCTGGACCAGCGACTCGTAGGCGGGCCGGGCCACCCGGCGGAACACCCCGACCGGGGTGTTGCTGAGGTCCTGGTCGGACAGCCGGGACAGGGTGAACGCGTACGCCGGCCCGGGCACCGTCTCGTCGTGCACGATGATCTCGCTGCGCGGGACGCTGGCGGTGTCGGCGACCTCCAGGCCGAAGCCGCGCGGCTCGCGCACCACGCACTTCTCCCCCGAGGCGCCGAAGGTGATCGGCTTGCCGTGCTCGAGACGGACGAGCACCGAGTCGCGGCTGGCGGGGTCCTTCAGCACGTCGAACGCGCCGTCGTTGAAGATGGCGCAGTTCTGGTAGATCTCGATGAACGCGCTGCCCTGGTGCGCGGCGGCGGCCCGCAGCACCGAGTGCAGGTGCTTGCGGTCGGAGTCGATCGTGCGGGCCACGAACGACGCCTCGGCGCCGAGCGCCACCGCGATCGGGTTGAACGGGGTGTCCCGGGAGCCGACCGGCGTCGACTTGGTGACCTTGCCGAACTCCGAGGTCGGCGAGCACTGGCCCTTGGTCAGCCCGTAGATCCGGTTGTTGAACATCAGGATCTTGATGTTGACGTTGCGGCGCAGCGCGTGGATCAGGTGGTTACCGCCGATGGACAGCGCGTCGCCGTCACCGCTGACCACCCACACCGACAGGTCCGGGCGGCTGATCGCGAGACCGCTGGCGATCGCCGGCGCCCGGCCGTGGATCGAGTGCATCCCGTAGGTGTTGAGGTAGTACGGGAAACGGGAGGAACACCCGATCCCGGAGACGAAGGTGATCTGCTCCCGGGGGATGCCCAGCTCCGGCATGAACGACTGGATCGCCGACAGGATCGCGAAGTCACCGCATCCCGGGCACCAGCGGACCTCCTGGTCCGACCGGAAGTCCTTGGCGGTGAGCTTGAGCGGGACCTCAGTCATTGCGCACGACCTCCTCCAGGACCGTCTCCAGCTCCGCCGAGGTGAACGGCTGGCCGTTGACCTTGTTGTAGGACACGGCGTCGACCAGGTAGCGGTCGCGTATCACGTGGGCGAGCTGCCCGAGGTTCATCTCCGGGATGACGACGCGGTCGTAGCCGGCGAGCACCGTGCCGACGTTGCGCGGCAGCGGCGAGATGTGCCGCAGGTGCGCCTGGGCGATTGCCACCCCGCGTTCCCGCAGCTTGCGACAGGCCGCGCCGACTGGTCCGTAGGTGGAGCCCCAGCCGAGCACCAGCACCCGGGCGTCCCCGGTGGGGTCCTCGACCTCCAGGTCGGGCACGTCGATGGCCTCGACCCGGGCGGCGCGCAGCCGCATCATCAGGTCGTGGTCGGCCGGCACGTAGGAGACCGCGCCGGTGCCGTCGGCCTTCTCCAGACCACCGACGCGGTGCTCCAGACCGGGCGTGCCCGGCACCGCCCACGGGCGGGCCAGCGTGTGCGGGTCGTGCAGGTAGGGCAGGAACTTCCCGTCCGGCCCGTTGGGCTCGGTGGCGAACTCCACCCGCAGGTCGGGCAGGTCCGCCGGGTCCGGCAGCAGCCACGGCTCGGAGCCGTTGGCCAGGTAGCCGTCCGAGAGCAGGATGACCGGCATCCGGTAGGTCAGCGCGATGCGCGCCGCCTCCAGCGCCGCGTAGAAACAGTCCGCCGGCGAGCGGGCCGCGATCACCGCCAGCGGTGCCTCACCGTGCCGGCCGAACAGGGCGATGTTCAGGTCGGACTGCTCGGTCTTGGTCGGCAGGCCGGTCGACGGGCCGGCGCGCTGCACGTCCACGATGACCAGCGGCAGCTCCAGCATCACCGCGAGCCCGAGGGTCTCGGTCTTCAGCGCGAGCCCCGGGCCGGAGGTCGAGGTGACCCCGAGCGCGCCGCCGTAGGAGGCGCCGAGCGCCGAGCCCACCGCGGCGATCTCGTCCTCGGCCTGGAAGGTGGTCACTCCGTAGCGCTTGTACCCGGACAGCTCGTGCAGGATCTCCGAGGCCGGGGTGATCGGGTAGGCGCCGAGGAAGACCGGCAGGTGGGCGCGCAGGCCGGCGGCGACCAGGCCGTAGGCGAGCGCGGAGTTGCCGTTGACGCTGCGGTAGGTGCCGGGCTCGAGGTTCGCCGGCTTGACCTCGTAGCGGACGGCGAAGTCCTCGGTGGTCTCGCCGTAGTTCCAGCCGGCCTGGAAGGCGGCCACGTTCGCGGCGGCGATCTTCGGCTTCTTGGCGAACTTCTGCCTGAGGAACTCCACCGTGCCCTCGGTGGGCCGGCTGTACATCCAGGACAGCAGGCCGAGCGCGAACATGTTCTTCGCCCGCTCGGCGTCCTTCTTGGAGACCTCGAAGTCGGCGAGAGCGGCGATCGTCGCCGACGTCAGCGGCACCCGGTGGACGATGAACCCGTCGAGCGAGTCGTTCTCCAGCGGGTTGCTTGTATAACCGACCTTCTCCAGGTTGCGGGGAGTGAACTCGTCGGTGTTGACGATGATCTCCGCGTTGGGCGGCAGGTCGGCGAGATTGGCGCGCAGCGCGGCCGGGTTCATCGCCACCAGGACGTCCGGCGAGTCCCCGGGGGTGAGGACGTCATGGGCGGCGAAATGTACCTGGAAGCTGGACACACCGTGCAACGAGCCCGATGGGGCCCTGATCTCGGCGGGGTAGTTGGGAAGGGTGGACAGGTCGTTTCCCAGGATGGCCGTCTCGGAGGCGAAACGGTCGCCGGTGAGCTGCATGCCGTCGCCGGAGTCACCGGCGAACCGGATTGCCACCCGGTCGAGATGCTGGATTTGCTTGGCCACGTACGTGGACCTCCTCAATGACCGACGGTCGGCGAGGGGCATACCCACGGTCCGACCGTGGGTAGAGTGGGCCGTCAGGCCTGCCCGTCCTTCTTATACGGAGGCATTGCTTCCAGCGTGTTTCGCGGTGTCAAATCGCAGTCTCGCGACCAGCGCGGTATCGGTCACGGCATTTCGACAACAACGCCGTCACATATATGGGCGGACGTGCGGGAAAACAATCGCGACCCCCGCCCGCGGCCACCGCCCCGGGACTTTCGGGAAATAATGACCGAAATACGTTTCCCCGGCACCGGGGACAACCGGTCTGTTTCTTTCCGACGAAGGTTCACATCATCCCGGCAACCGGCCCACCGCCCGGGGCCGGTCCGCCCGCGGCGGCTTCCCACGTCTTCCACGTGGCTACCTGGCCGCCGACCCGCCCTTCACCGCCGACCTTCTGGACTGGCTGGACACCCACCGTGCCTTGCCACTGGTGTCGTCGGTCCTGGTCGAGGTCGAGGCGTCCCGCGCGCTACGCCGCTGCGCCCCGCAGGCCCTGGGCAGGCTGCCCGTCACCCTCGCCCGGCTGTACCGGCTGGAGATCGACGCCACGGTCCGAGCCGTCGCGGCCGCCTACGATGATCCACAACTTCGTTCCCTGGACGCCATCCATCTGGCCACCGCCACGGTGCTGACCGACCAGCCCGGCGCCCGGCTGGAGGCGTTCGTCACCTATGACAAACGCCTGCTCGCGATCGCCGCCGGAGCCGGGCTCCCCACCGCCAGCCCCGGCGCGTGACAGCCCTGGCCAGGAGCCTGCTCAGGTTCAATACCCGTACGCCCGTACAGTCCGTGGTACGGCCCGGCCTCCTCCGCCCACGACGAACCGGCCGTCAGCAGCATGGGTGACATCCGGTCCGACGATCATGATGACAGCGCGGGGTGCCGCCGTCGGCCGGCATTTACCAGACGTACTCGGAAAGACGGACGAACCGGAAACCGGTGTCGATCAGTCTGGGCAGCGCGGCCGCCATTCCCGCGGCGGTCCCGCCGGCGGGATGGTTCATGTGGGCGATGACGATCGATCCGGGTTTCGCGCCGAGCACGGCCCGCTCGACCTGGCCGGGGGTGAAGGTCGCTCCGGCGTCGCCGTTGACGTCGAAGTTGACGACACGCTCGCCGAGGTCGGCGACGATCCGGACGGCGACATCGTCGCAGTGGGCGGTGCCCGCCCGGAAGAACCGCGGCGGGTGGCCGAGGAGCGCGGCGAGCCTGTCCCGGTTCCCGGTGACCTCGTCGAACACCCCGGCGGCATCATCCGTGCCCTTTATCCCATACGCTGACCGGCCGCACACCGACAGCGGGCGGTGGGATGTCCCGTGATTCCCTATTGCGAACAGCGGGTCGGCGGCGAGCTCGTGGAAGACCCGGATGTTGGCATCGATCCAGCGGGAGTTGAGGAACAGCGTGGCCGGCATCCCGTGCGCACGCAGAAATGCCACCAGCGCGTGGTCGTAGCCGCTGCCGTGCGGGCCACCGCACGCGTCGAAGGTCAGCGCGATCACCCTGTCGGCGGTGGGCAGGACCGTCGTGACGCCGGGAACATCGATACCCCACGCGGAGGCCTGAACATCACGGTAACGGGCGATCACACCGTCACGGGCCACCCCGTCGGTTACCGGGGCCTGATCGACCGGAGCCTGATCGACCGGAGCCTGGCCCGTCGTCGGCCCGCCGGCTGGCGACGCGGCACCGTCCGCCGGCGGACGGTGACCGGTCGGCAGTGAGCGCGAGTCCGACGTGCCACCCGGCCCGGATCCGGGCCGGGTAATCGATCCGTGCGGCGGAATGGCGCAGCCGGCGAGGGCACTGCTCGCCGCTGTCACCAGGAGACCACGACGGTTCAGGAACAACCCGCTCCCTTCAGGAGGAAGGCGTAGGTGATTCCGGTCGTCCCGACAGCCTTTTCCACCTACACGCACTGGAAGAGTAGGTGGTTTCAGCCGCCCTGGTGACGGTTTCCACCTACGGCTCGGCGTGTCGGCGACCGGAGAGGCAGGGGGATGCGGGCGGGCAGCGGGGCGCGTTCACCAGCGGAGCACGTTCACCAGCGGTGCTCGTGGCGGACGCGGCGGACGATGACGAACAGGTCGATCACGGCGGTCAGGGCGACCAGGCCGAGCAGTACGGCGGGCACCGGGCGGTCCTGGACCGCGAAATAGGCGCACATGGCCGTGGCGAACAGCAGCCCGAACATGGCGAGGGCGAAACGCAGGCCCAGCGCGCTGCGGGCGGGAGGATACCCGCCCGGACCGCCGTTCACCCTGGCCCGCCCGCCGGCCCGTCCGCCGTCACGGCATCCCCGTCGTTCACGTACGGCAGTGTGCCCACCACGTCCTCAGATGAACACGCCTGAAGCGCCGGTCGGGCAGTGCGGATCCCTTCCGCAACCACCCAGCCAGGCCATGATCGGCATAATTTTGTCGTTCTGTACGCTTTTTGGCCGTATCGGCGTACACCACGACAAAATTATGCTGATCTTCGCCGGTGGCCGGTGGCCCCGGAGCTGTCCGCCGGCTCCAGCCGGCCCGGCCGGCCTGGCTGGCTAGAGCAGTTCGCGGTCGCCGAGGTAGGGGCGCAGGACCTTGGGGATGCGGACGTGGTGGTCCGCCGTCTGGAAGTTCTCCAGGATGGCGGCCAGCAGCCGCGGGGTGGCCACCGCCGTGTTGTTCAGGGTGTGGGCGAAGCGGACACGCCCCTCGGCGTCCTTGTAGCGGATGTTCGCCCGCCGCGCCTGCCAGTCGTGCAGCGTCGAGCAGCTGTGGGTCTCCCGGTAGCGTTCCAGCGACGGGAACCAGGTGTTGATGTCGTTCATCCGGAACTTGCCCAGGCCCATGTCGCCGGTGGCGCACTCCACCACCTCGTAGGCCAGGCCCAGGGACTGCAGGACGGTCTCGGCCGTGTCCAGCAGCTCGGCGTGCCAGCGGGCCGACTGCGCCTCGTCGGCCTCGCAGATGACGAACTGCTCGACCTTCTCGAACTGGTGGACCCGCAGCAGCCCGCGCACGTCCCGCCCGGCGCTGCCGACCTCGCGGCGGAAGCACGGCGAGATCCCGGCGTAGCGCAGCGGCAGGTCACGCAGGGCGAGCATCCCGCCGGCGTGCAGGCCGACCAGCGCGACCTCGGCGGTGCCGGCGAGGAACAGCTCGTCGGCGGGCAGCTCGTAGATCTCCTCGCCGTGCCCGGGCAGGAAACCGGTGCCGACCAGCGCCTCCCGTTTCACCAGCGACGGCACCGAGACCAGCCGGAAGTCCCTGTGCGCGAGCAGGTCCAGCGCGTAGGAGTGGACCGCCCGCTCCAGCAGGACGAGCTGCCCGGCCAGCGCGTAGGCGCGCTCCCCCGAGACGTTGCGGGCCCGTTCGAACTCCGCCCAGCCGCGCTTCTCGGCCAGCTCGACGTGGTCGAGCGGGGTGAAGTCGAACGCCGGCCGCTCCCCCCAGACCCGGATGACGGTGTTCGCGGACTCGTCCGGGCCGACCGGGGCGCCGTCCCACGGGATGTTCGGGGTGCGCAGCAGCAGGTCCCGCAGCCGCTCGCCGGCGGTCTCCAGCTCGTCACGGGTTTCGCGCAGCTGGACGTCGAGGGCGGCGGAGCGCTCCCGCAGCCGCTCGCGGCCGACCGCGTCGGCGCTCTTGAACGAACCCGCGAGCTCCCGGCGCTCACGCTGCGCCGTGTCCAGGGCGTGCTGCAACGATCGCACGCTGCGGTCGAGAGCCAGGATGCCGTCGACGTCGAGGTCGACCCCCTTGACGCGAGCGGCCTCGCGCACGGCATCGGGATTCTCCCGGATGAACCGCCTGTCCAGCATCTGGCTCCTGTGCCCTCCAGCGGGGCGCCCCACAGGCGCCCTGCCCTGTCAGCGGAGCGCCCTGCGGCGCCCGGTGGCTCCCCCTCCGCCGGACACCTACGGCGCCCTCGCACGGACCACCACGGATATGTGACGTCGCCGAAAAGCCTACAGCGCCCGCCAGGGCACGCTGTCGATCACCACGTGGGAGACACGGGCCGCGGCCTGTACCGCGGCCCGTACCAGGAACCGGATCCCGGATTCCCGCTCCGCGGAAATCCGGGTCTGTCCAGGGGCTATCTGCGGGTGGGGGTGACCGGCTCGGGCAGATCGGTGGTCCCGCGCAGGTAGCGGTCGACCGCGGCGGCGGCGGACCGGCCCTCCGCGATCGCCCACACGATCAGTGACTGGCCGCGGCCCATGTCCCCGGCGGCGAACACAGCCGGCACCGAGGTGGCCCAGCCGGCGTCGCGGGCGACGTTGCCGCGGGCGTCGAGAGCCACCCCGAGCTGCTCGAGCAGACCCGTGCGCTGCGGCCCGGTGAAACCCATCGCCAGCAGCACCAGCTCGCAGGGCAGCTCGACGTCGCTGTCGGGCACCTTCTCGAAACGGCCGTCGACGAGTCGGACCTCGTGCATGCGCAGCGAGCGGACCCGCCCCGCGTCGTCCCCGAAGAAACGCTCGGTGGAGACGGCGAAGACGCGCTCGCCGCCCTCCTCGTGCGCGCTGGACACCCGGTAGACCACCGGCCAGGTCGGCCACGGGTTGGCCGCCGGCCGCGACCGCGGCGGCCGCGGCATGATCTCAAGCTGGTGCACGGAACGGGCGCCCTGGCGCAGCGCGGTGCCCAGGCAGTCCGCGCCGGTGTCGCCACCGCCGATGATGACCACCCGCCGGCCGGCCGCGCTGATCGGGGACGCCGCGAGATCACCCTGCTGGACCCGGTTCGAGGGCACCAGGTACTCCATGGCGAGGTGGATGCCGTCGAGGTCGCGGCCGGGGATGTTCAGGTCCCGGCCGACCGTCGAACCGCCGGCGAGCACGACCGCGTCGTAGGAGGCGCGCAGCTCGTCCCCGGTGATGTCGACGCCGACGTCGCAGGACGCCATGAACACCGTCCCCTCGGCCCGCATCTGGGCGAGGCGGCGGTCCAGGACGTGCTTTTCCATCTTGAACTCGGGGATGCCGTAGCGCAGCAGGCCACCGATGCGGTCGGCCCGCTCGTACACGACGACGTTGTGGCCGGCGCGGGTGAGCTGCTGGGCCGCGGCGAGCCCGGCCGGGCCCGACCCGACCACGGCGACCCGCTGGTCGGTGCGCGTCGACGGCAGCACAGGGCGGACCGCACCGTCGCCCCACGCCCGGTCGATGATCGACACCTCGACCTGTTTGATGGCCACCGGATCGTCGGAGATGCCCAGCACGCAGGCGGCCTCGCAGGGCGCCGGGCACAGCCGTCCGGTGAACTCCGGGAAGTTGTTGGTGGCGTGCAGCCGTTCGATCGCGTCGTGCCAGTCGCCGCGGCGCACCAGGTCGTTCCACTCCGGGATGATGTTCCCCAGGGGGCAGCCGTTGTGGCAGAACGGGATGCCGCAGTCCATGCACCGGGTGGCCTGGTCCCGCAGGGAACCGGCCGGGAACGGCTCGTAGACCTCTTTCCAGTCGGTGAGGCGTACGTCGACGGGCCGGCGCTTCGGCTGCTCCCGGTGGTGCCTGAGGAATCCTGTCGGGTCAGCCATACCGCTCCTGTCGGGTGGTGGGGTGCTGCCGGGTGACGGGGTGCCGTGCGCCGGGCGCCGCCGGCCGCGGGGTGCGGGTCGCGGGGGCGGCGTCGCGGGGGCGGTGCTCGACGCGGTTCTCGGGTGTGTGTTTCATCGGGTTTTCGCGGGGGTGTTTTACAAGGATTTCACGGACATGTCGACGGCGCCGGGTTCATCGGGCGGACCGCCGGGAAGAGCGCGGTATGCCGCCGGACGCATCGGGAACATCGGACACGCCCGGTACGTGCCGCGCGGGGGCGGTGCCGCCGGGAACCTCCCGCCCGGCGGGCATCACCCGCCGGGACGCCGCCCAGCCGCGGATGAGCCGAGCGGCGCCCCGGACGGGCTCAGCCGCGGGCAACCGCCATGATCAGATCATCGGCGGGCAGCCCGTCCTCCTCCGCTTTCTTCATAGCCGCCAGCACGCGCTTGTAATCCCGCGGCATCACCTTGACGAACCGGGCCTGCTCGTCCTCCCAGCGGCCGAGCAGGCCGGCGGCGACCGTGGAGCCGGTCTCCCGCCGGTGCCGGGCGATCAGTGTGTGCAGCAGCTCGCGGTCGTCGTCGTCCAGCGGCTCCACGTCGACCATCTCGATGTTGATCCGCCGCCGCGACGGCCGGTACAGGTAGGCGACGCCGCCGCTCATCCCGGCGGCGAAGTTGCGCCCGATGGGCCCGAGCACGGCGACGGTGCCGCCGGTCATGTACTCGCAGCCGTGGTCGCCGACGCCCTCGACGACGGCGGTCGCGCCCGAGTTGCGGACACAGAACCGCTCGCCGACGATGCCGCGGAAGAACGCCTCGCCGGCGGTGGCGCCGTAGAGCAGCACGTTGCCCGCGACGATGTTCTCCTCGGCGCGCAGCGGCGCCTCCTTCGGCGGGAAGACGATGATCCGGCCGCCGGAGAGGCCCTTGCCCGCGTAGTCGTTGGTGTCGCCCTCGAGGGTGAGCGTCACCCCGCGCGGCACGAACGCGCCGAAGCTCTGCCCGGCCGAGCCGGTGAACCGCAGCGAGATCGTGTCGTCGGGCAGGCCCCGCGCGCCGTACCGCCTGGTCACCTCGTAGCCGAGCATGGTGCCGACCGTCCGGTTGACGTTGCGGATCGGCATCTCCAGCCACACCGGCCGGCCGTCCTCAAGAGCGTCCTCGCAGAGCTGGATCAGGGAGTTGTCCAGTGCCTTGTCCAGCCCGTGGTCCTGGGCGGTCGTGCAGTGCAGGGCACCGCCGAACGGCCGCTCCGGGCTGTGCAGCAGCGGGGTGAGGTCGAGGCCGGCCGCCTTCCAGTGGTCGACGGCGGCGCGGGCGTCGAGGAACTCGACGTGCCCGACGGCCTCCCGCAGGGTGCGGAAGCCCAGCGCCGCGAGGTACTCGCGCACCTCCTGCGCGATGAAGGTGAAGAACGCCTCGACGAACTCGGGCCGGCCGGTGAAGCGCTCGCGCAGCGCCGGGTTCTGGGTCGCGACCCCCACCGGGCAGGTGTCGAGGTGGCAGACCCGCATCATCACGCAGCCGGCCACCACCAGCGGGGCGGTGGCGAACCCGAACTCCTCGGCGCCGAGCAGGGCGGCGACGACGACGTCCCGGCCGGTCTTCATCTGGCCGTCGACCTGGACGACGATCCGGTCGCGCAGGCCGTTGAGCAGCAGGGTCTGCTGGGTCTCGGCGAGCCCGAGCTCCCAGGGGGCGCCGGCGTGCTTCAGCGACGTCAGCGGGGACGCGCCGGTGCCGCCGTCGTGCCCGGAGATCAGCACGACGTCGGCGTGGGCCTTGGACACCCCGGCGGCGACCGTGCCCACCCCGACCTCGGCGACGAGCTTGACGTGCACCCGCGCCCGGGTGTTGGCGTTCTTCAGGTCGTGGATGAGCTGGGCGAGGTCCTCGATGGAGTAGATGTCGTGGTGCGGCGGCGGGGAGATCAGGCCCACGCCTGCCGTCGAGTGCCGGGTCCGCGCGATCCACGGGTAGACCTTGTGCGCGGGCAGCTGGCCGCCCTCACCCGGCTTGGCGCCCTGCGCCATCTTGATCTGGATGTCGTCGGCGTTGGCGAGGTACTCGCTGGTCACCCCGAACCGTCCGCTGGCGACCTGTTTGATCGACGAGCGGCGCAGGTCGCCGTTGGCATCGGGGACGTAGCGCCTGGCGTCCTCCCCGCCCTCGCCGGTGTTCGACTTGCCGCCGATCCGGTTCATCGCGATCGCGAGGGTCTCGTGCGCCTCGGCGCTGATCGAGCCGTAGGACATCGCCCCGGTCGCGAACCGCCGGAGGATCTCCGAGACCGGTTCGACCTGCTCGATCGGCACCGGCGGGCGCAGCCCCGCGCGCAGCTCGAACAGGCCGCGCAGGGTGGCGTTGCGCCGGGAGAGCTCGTCGACGGTGGCGGTGTACTGCTTGAAGACCTCGTACTGGCGGCTGCGGGTGGCGTGCTGGAGCAGGAAGACCGTCTCCGGGTTGAACAGGTGCACCTCGCCCTCGCGGCGCCACTGGTACTCCCCGCCGGCGTCGAGGTCGCGGTGGGCGAGCTCGCTGGGCAGCGCCGCGTACGCCCGGTGATGGCGGGCGGCGACCTCGTCCGCGAGGACGTCGATGCCCACCCCGTCGAGCCGGGACGGCGTCCCGGTGAAGTAGGTCTCGACGAGCCGCTGGGACAGGCCGATCGCCTCGAACAGCTGCGCGCCGGTGTAGCCGGCCACGGTGGACACGCCCATCTTGGACATGACCTTCAGCACGCCCTTGCCGAGCGCCTTGATGAGGTTCTTCTGGGCCTGCTCCCGGGTGATCCCGTCCAGCTCGCCGGCGTCGAGGATGTTGTCGATCGACTCGAAGGCCAGGTACGGGTTGACCGCGGCCGCGCCGTAGCCGAGCAGCAGCGCGATGTGATGGACCTCACGGGCGTCACCGCACTCGACGATCAGGCCGACCTTGGTGCGGGTCTTCTCCCGGATCAGATGATGGTGGACGGCGGCGGTCAGCAGCAGGGAGGGGATCGGGGCCTTGTGCCGGTCGCAGTCGCGGTCGGAGAGCACGACGACGCGGGCGCCGTCGGCGATCGCCTCGCTGACCCCGCGACAGATCTCCCGCAGCCGGCCGGTGAGCGCCGCCCCACCGCCGTCGACGTCGTAGAGGCCACGGACGGTCACCGCGGCGAACCCGGGCATGTCACCGTCGTCGTTGATACCGACGATCTTGGCGAGTTCGGCGTTGCTGATGACCGGGTACGGCAGGCGCACCAGCCGGCAGGACGCCGGCGACGGCGCGAGCAGGTTGCCCTCAGGGCCGAGCGTGCGCGCCAGGCTGGTGACCATCTCCTCCCGGATCGCGTCCAGCGGCGGGTTGGTGACCTGCGCGAAGAGCTGGGTGAAGTAGTCGAACAGCAGCCGCGGGCGCTGCGAGAGCACCGCCACCGGGGTGTCGGTGCCCATCGACCCGATCGGCTCCGCGCCGGCGCGGGCCATCGGCGCGATGATGACCCGCAGCTCCTCCTCGGTGTAGCCGAAGACCTGCTGGCGGCGGCGCACTGACTCGTGCCCGTAGATGACGTGCTCGCGCTCGGGCAGGTCGTCCAGGGAGATCAGGCCGGCGTGCAGCCACTCCTCGTAGGGTGCGGCGGCGGCCAGCTCGGACTTGATCTCCTCGTCGTCGACGATCCGGCCCTGGGCGGTGTCGATCAGGAACATCTTCCCCGGCTGCAGCCGGCCCTTCTGCACCACCTTGTGCGCGGGAATGTCGAGGACGCCGACCTCGGAGGCCATCACGACCAGGCCGTCGTCGGTCACCCAGTAGCGGGACGGGCGCAGCCCGTTGCGGTCGAGCACCGCGCCGATGACCGTGCCGTCGGTGAAGGCGATCGACGCCGGGCCGTCCCACGGCTCCATCAGCGCCGAATGGAACTGGTAGAAGGCCCGCCGGGCCGGATCCATCTCGTCGTGGTTCTCCCACGCCTCCGGGATCATCATCAGGACGGCGTGCGGCAGGCTGCGCCCGGCCAGGTGGAGCAGTTCCAGGACCTCGTCGAAGCTGGCCGAGTCGCTGGCGCCGTCCGAGCAGATGGGGAACAGACGGTTCAGGTCCCCCGGGATCAGGTCACTGGCGAGCAGCGCCTCCCGGGCGTGCATCCAGTTGCGGTTGCCACGCACGGTGTTGATCTCACCGTTGTGGGCGGCGAACCGGTACGGGTGCGCCAGCGGCCAGCTCGGGAAGGTGTTGGTGGAGAACCGGCTGTGCACCAGCGCGATGGCGCTGGCGAACCGGGGGTCGTCGAGGTCGGGGAAGTACGCGGAGAGCTGGTGGGTGGTGAGCATCCCCTTGTAGACGACGGTGCGCGCGGACAGGGAGGCGAAGTACACCCCCGCCTCCCGGTGGGCCCGGGTGCGCACACGGAACGCCCGGCGCTCCAGGTCCATCAGGTCGAAGGGCTCGCCGCCGCCGGCGCCGTCACCCGCTGTGACACCGGCCGTGACACCCACCGTGCGGCCGCCGCCGGCCGTGGCGGGCAGGCCGAGGAAAAGCTGGCGCATCCACGGCTCGACCTCCGCGGCGGACCGGCCGACCATGTGACTGATCACCGGAACCTCGCGCCAGCCAAGGACCCGCAGGCCCTCCGCGCGCACGATCCGGCTGATCGCGCGGACCGCGTCGTCCCGGTCGCCGGCGATCTGCGGCAGGAACGCGGTGCCCACCGCGTACTGGCCGGGCGGCGGCAGCGGGAAGTCGACGACGTCGCGCAGGAACGCGTCCGGGACCTGCAACAGGATGCCCGCGCCGTCACCGGTGTCCGGGTCGGAGCCGGACGCGCCCCGGTGGTCGAGGTTGCGCAGCACGGTGAGGCCCTGTTCGACCAGTTCGTGACTGCGTCGCCCACGGACATCGACGACGAAGCCGACCCCGCAGGCGTCGTGCTCGAACGTGGGGTCGTACAAACCTTGTGCGATCGACATCCGGCGGGTCCTGTCCGTCTTCAGGGGATCTCCAAGAGGCGGACGACGCTGTCCGGACGCGCCGCCGACAGGAAATGTCCCGGCCGGGCGCACTAACGAGTGTGCCACGTGCGCACCGGATCCGCCGTGATCACAAACGGGCTGGCGGCGGATGTGGCCAACCGGGCACGCGGTGGCGCCGCGGCCCCAGACCCGCCGGCCGGCCCCGGAGCACGCCGCCCTGAGCGTCCACCAACGTCACCGCCGTCTTTCGTCGCTGTTTCCAGCGCCGCATCCCAGCGCTGTCCGCGATCGCCGTCAGCCACCGGCTGTCGGATGCCGGACACCTCGCTCCGCGTACTCTCCGCTTTCTCCGCGCTCCCCTCCGTCCTCTCGTCCTCTTTGACCTCCCCGTTCTCTCCTTTTTTCCGTTTTCCCCGTTTTTCGCCGTCGCGGCCTGGCGCCGCCGGTCAGGACTGGTTGGACGGCTCGGCGGCCGCGCGGACGGCGGGCTCCACGCCCGGCGGCACGCCGTCGGGCCGTGCCGCCGGGGAGGCCTCCCCGCCCGGGCCGCCGCTCTCGGCCACCGCGCTCTCCCCGCCCACGCCGTCGGCCCGGGCCGCGGCGTCACCGGAGGCCTCGCTGCCCGGCTCGTCCGCGGCGGCCGCGGGCCCGGCGGCGGGCTCTGCCG
>NZ_CAKKTL010000075.1:17538-22812 GCF_920664355.1 Protofrankia sp. CiP1_Cm_nod2 | reverse complement strand
TGGGCGGGGTCAAACGGTCGTAGCGACGCTCCGATAGGATGATCGTGTTGGGGCGGGGTCAAACGGTCGTAGCGACGCTCCTCGGCTTCAATAGTATGAGTCGACAAAAGGTCACAGTTCAAGAATTCGCGACAAATTCAGACCGGATTACCAGCCATCGACTGGGCCACGTTCTCACTTCATCCTACGCTTCGCGAATTTCAGTATCGAACGTGCAACGTTCGCGAGCACCTGCTCGGCTTCCTCCGTGGACAGCGAGGCCAGCGTCTTTCCGCCTGGGTTCACATGCTGGAAGCGCTCCAACTCCGGCATTTCTTTGTAGGTACTGGCCCGAACCAGGATCGGTATAATACGACAGCCGTCACTTTTCGCAGCAGCCAGGAGAGCGGGAAGCTCTACTTTTCGAATAAATTCGGAGGCAATAAAGTCCCCGCTGACGAGTAGTACCGCGAAACGTGCCCGGCTGAGCGCGGCGTTGATTTCTTCCCGCCAGTCGTCACCAATCTCGATCCGCTTGTCCGACCAAATGTCAAGAATGCCGTCACGTTTCAGTGAAGTCAACTGGACAAGGAGACGATCGTGCCAGTCCGTATCGACATGACTGTAGCAGATGAACACGTGTTCACGGGGAACCGGCAGTCGCTTGCCCGCCATGGACAACAGCTCGTCCCTCCGCAGTTGACGTAGGAAAAATATCAACTGGGGATCGTCCGCGATTATTCGCCTGCCACGGGAGTCATAGAAGAAGTGACGTGCGATCGAGCCGTCTGGATCGAGGCCCGGCGAGCTGGAAGTCACGAAGATTTTTTCTATCGTAGGCATGAGATCCGACGATCGGTTCTGGACGTCGTCCAGCGCCAGGATTCCGTCCTCCGTCTGGCCGAGAGCCAACAGCAGATCGATGCAGGTCGCTTTATCGAGATCATCCATGGCGGCAAACGTGTTGACCGCGGATCCATACTTGTCTCTCAGTTCCTTAGTCACGTTCGCGCGGGCCGTGGGTATTTCCGCCTGCACTACCGTTGGCGTCAGCCTAGACTCCTCAACACCAGCGATCATCACTAGATGAGAACACAGGGACTGAGCGGTTATCAGGCTTCCGGCCGCGGCCTGGACGATCTCCTGCCTTCGGTCGAACGATATGTTGAGCGCGGCTTCACCTTTTTCCACAAGTTCCAGCACCTGCTTCTCACCGGCTCGGCCAAGACGGAAGACACGAATCCGGTTCGCAATGTCGAAACTTATACTGACAAGCGTGGCGGCGGTGTCCGGGATTCCGACTATCACGAGCTTTCCCGGAGATCCGGCATCGTCGGCCAAACGTTTCAGGTAGTCAACTATACGACCTTGAAGGTCTTCGGGGAGGCGGTGAAAATCGTCTATCACGAGCAGGCCGACATGACCTTCAGCGGGCAGCCTTCTGATCCGTTCAACATCTCCCGGTATACGAGCGCTGTACGTCTCGACTTTTTCGAGCCGCTGCGAGTCCTGATCGATGGCACATTTCAGGAGAGTCGTCTTACCGATCCCGGAAGGTCCTTCCAGAACTATGCAGAGGCCATGCTGGCGTAACGCCAGACGAAAAGGTATGTATTCTTCCGGTGCCACGAAGGTGACAGTCGGGACACCCACCGGCCGGAAGACGTCCTCCAGTCGGTTAGCCGCATCCCTGACGAGGTCGACACCTGGGAAGCTCGGCTCCACATCAGGCTTCGCCCGCTCACTCAATACCGGCCTCACAGAAATTGATGCTGGAAACTGTGGTGCCGTAGGCGGTTCCGCTCCTCCGCGCAGTACCGCTGACACCCCGGACAACAATTTCTCCCGAGCGGCGACCTCGTCCAGACCGAAAATACCAAGAGAGAAAATTGGCATGAACCGGTCAGGTGGAGGAGAATCGTCAACCCTGATCGGAAGCACACGCCTGGCAAAGCCACGTGGATCAGCGCTCCAGGCAGCCATCCATTCTGCCTGTCCGAATACTGAAGCAGCGTAGGAGCTCGACAGGATTACAAGCATCCGATCGGCTCGCGTGATACCTTCCTGTATGCTGTGGAGCCAATTCGTCCCGGGTGCGAAATCCCATGTCTGTAGCAGCACCTGATAGCCGGCTTCCTCCAGCGTCCAGGCGATCCATTCGGCCCAGGATGTGTCCGCGTGTGCGTAGGACACGAAGAAATCCCAGCGGTGCTCACTTGAGTCCTGCCCCACGGGCCTCACTGTACTCCTGTCGCGACCAACTAGGTTGCCGCCCGTAACCCGGGCGCTTCAGGCCGGTGCCAAGGAAGCGGACCGGCGATGACGGAAGACAGAGAGAGCGGAGTCGCGGATCACTGCCTCGACGGGTGCGGCCGCTCTGATACGGACGGGGTGGACGAGTTCACCTGCGACCATTCACGGTCGACATCGTTGGCCCATTGCCGGATGGGGTGGACACAGCTCTGGTCATGCCCGGACGCGCAACGCGAGCCGTTCCATGACAGCAGCGTCGCGCAGACCACCAGTACAGCGAGTCCCCTGGAAAACCGCCGCGGCGCCGCCGCATACCTCGGCAGCCGCCGAACGAACCGGTCGGCGACGCGGGCGAGATCGTCGATCAGCATGCCGAACCAGTAGACAGGCCGGAGCCCGAGCTTGCAGCAAGCCGTAGCCTGGCCGTAATCGATCAAAAGGCCCAGATAGCGGAGGCCGGAGACTGCCGTGCGGCCGGGGCCGACCGACTCGCGCAACAGCCATGGCACCGTTTTCCGGCAAACGACAACCGCCAGCCAATAACCCACCCAGAGCAGCAGCAGTGCCCATACCGCCTGCGCGGCAAGCGTCCACGGCCCGGCCGGGAACTTGCCGAACAGATACTTCGCGATCTGCCCGACCACCGACTGTCCTGGTAGGTCGGGCAGCGCGCTGGTCGCAGCCAGGGGGACAGTCACCTGGGCTCGTCCGGCTCATCGGAAGACGAGCCCTTGGACGGGGAGTCGATAGACCGCGTCTCGTCACGACGCAGCCCCCCGCCCCGATAGCCCAGCCGTGGACGTTGCTCCGCATCATCACCCGTGCCAAGCAGCACGCCGGCCGCCGCGAAGATCCGCTGAGCCAGGTCGTGTTCCAGCCACCCCTTCTCCGCCGCGATGACGAGCAGCTCGAACTTGCGCTGGTCGTCAGCGTGGCGGCGGGCGCTCAGGTTGCTCAGTGGCACGGCCGGGCCCGCCGGATCGAACTCAACTCGCAGCACGTCGGGGTCGAGGCCCTTGTCGAGCGCCTCCCGAATGAGCTGCGCTCTGGCCAGAGACGCGACTGTCCTGGCCTTGGTGATATCATTCTCGATCCCCTCGGTGACAATCCTCTTGGCGGGCTGCTCCAACTCGGACGGCGGTCGCAGTTGCACACCGGCGACTGTCAGCTCGATGCACTCCCCGACAGCGAAAGTACGTCGACAGATCCGTTCGTCGATCGCCTGCTCAGCAGCTCGCAGATTATTCCAACTGTAACTTCTGGTAATTTCACGCAACCACTGTGCAACCTCCCGCTGGCACCAGCCAGATGGATCATCGATAGGATTACGCATCCACAGAGCCGGGTCACGGATCCGCCAGCTAATGTCGATCTCGGCATCCACCAGGATCGATGAATCGCTGGTCGAGAGCTTCGTCACGAAGGGCTCGGTTCGGGTCGAGGTGTCCACCGGCTGTCTCGGTCCACCGAACTCGACCCGGACGCTTTTGAGACTGACCACCAAGCCATGCCCGGGATCTATCGGCTTGTCGGCCAACCGCGAAAGCACCGCGACCTGGGCCTCGGCCACGCGGTCGTACTCGAAAGCCGCGATCACCCCGCCCACCTCGCGGACGAGGATCTCCTCGCACAGCTTCCCGGGCTCGTTGACCTGGTCCAGGTACCAGCGCACCCGGTCTTCCACCTGCCAGGAGAGGCCGAGCGCGACGGTGAGCAGCACTCCGTCCGCTGCGGGCAGGCGACAGGTCACCTGACCGAAGGTGGCCGACCGCGCTGTCGGATCCTCGGGAATGTCCGGCCACAGGGTGAAACTCGTCAGGGACGCGTAAGCGCCGTGGCCGGACAGCTCGAGACGGCCGGCCAGTGTCTTCTCGACTTTCTGCCGCCCTCCATCCGTCTCGGTCGGATCGATCGCGACGGTCATCCCTGTGATGTGCGCAAGCAACAGCTCCTGGGTCGCCGCAGTGAGATCGGGCGAGCCGGCGCGCAACCAGATCCCGGCGTCCACCAGCTCCCAGCGATAGCCGGCCCGGAAGCGGAAGTTCACGCTGGAACGGTGGCTGGGCGCATGCCCCTCGAAGCTGCCGAACGCCGATCCCGTCACGTCATGACGGTTGGTGTATCTACCCCATTTCCGCTGCCCCAGTGTCGGCTCCTGGTTGAGCGGCAGGTAATCTCCTCGCCCGTTTCCGTACACGAACATGACAGTTCGGCTGCTGCCGTTACCGGTTGTCATCGCTGTCGTCGTCCGATCTTTCTTCCGATCGCTGATAGGTAAGTTCCACGGCTTGGGGGAAGTCCTCCTGCCAGCGGTCGAGGTAGTAGCTCAACCGTTCGGAGTCACGTCCGCTACGCAGCGAGCCGAGGACGATGTCGACAAGTACTCTGGTGGGCTCGCTGTCCCCTTCCGCTCTGAAATACCAGCCACGCAGCACCTCCATCGTCCGGTCCTGCGCATGCCGGCTGTTCTGGGTCTGGTGGAGGAGCGTGGCGACCGGCTCCACCAGGTTCGTGTCACGTAGCGCCAGGCTCAGCAGGGCTGGCCTGGTCGAACCGGTCGCGGTGTCGGTCGCGACCGCCATGGCCGCGATCCGCAGGAAGCCCTCGGCCGCGACAGCCTGCCGCCGCCTGTCGGTTCCGCTCCACTCGACCAGGCGGTCCAGCACGAGCCGCGCGTTCGCCTCGCCGGTGATGAACAGGTTGAGCAGGCTGAGGCCCACGGCGTGACGCAACGGGCTCGCGGCCTGATGGTCACCCGGCATCGAGTCGGCGAAGGTCCCCAGCGCGTCGAGGGCGAGCTCCGGCATCCGGGCGCCGATGCCCGCGCCCCAGACACGCACGGCGGTCAGCCTGCGGAACGGATGCTGGCTGTGGGTGCCCCAGTCGAACACCATCCGGTGCACGTGCGGAGCCAGCTCCGGCTCGCCGTCAAGCACCTTCAACGCACTGACCGCCACCTCCCGGTGCCGGGGCGCGGTGCTGTCCGCCCAGGGCAGCAGAAACGTCCGGCGTGCTTCGTCGAAGCCGTGCGCCGCGATGACG
>NZ_CAKKTL010000075.1:13468-17246 GCF_920664355.1 Protofrankia sp. CiP1_Cm_nod2 | reverse complement strand
CCCGCCGCCGCGCCGGCACGGACCCGCACGGCCGGGCGAGGGTCATTCGCCAGGCGGCGTACCAAGCCGCTGATCAGCTCATGGCAGTCGACGTGCTCCCGCCAGAACCAGTCGAGAACCCTTCGCTGGTAGCCGTCCTTGCGGAAACGGACCGCCTCCACCGGAGCGAGCCCGTAGCCGGAGTCCTCCAGCGAGTCGATGATCTCGGCATCCGCCGCTTCGATAAGCGCGCCACGGCCCGGGCCCAACATGTGGCGCTCGTCGGAAACAGACTCCGTTTCCGCACCCAGCTTCGCTCTCAACGCACGCAGATCCTGTTCGAACGAGCGAGCGACCCGAGCCACCACGCGGTAGGGCAGACCGTTGAGGATGGCGAGCGTAATCACGAACGCGATCAGTTCAGGTGTGGAAATCTTACTGATCCAGTCCGTGAAGCCTTCGGCCACATGGCCGTCCACCCAGCTCTGGACCGCGTCAAGGCCGTCGGGCACCGTCCGCGCATAGGCGACGCGACGAGCGAGCTCGGTGATGACAGCGGCGTGCTGGCCCTCTCTGACGACCTCGTGGAGCATCTTTTCGACCGCACTGTCGGCCAGCGGATCGACGGATGACGCCTCCGCTGGACCGGTCGTCTGGATGCTCCAGCCGTCGGGATTCTCCTGGAACCACCCGTACTGCACGGACATGATGGCCTCTGCCGAGGCGGGCCGGCCAACATCGATCACGTAGCGGCCCACGTCGACCAGGTTGGGCGACTCACGACCGGTGATCACCAGGTAGCTGCCCCTGGATGCGAAGTCCTCAGCCAACCGGTCGAGCCGCACGGAACCGCTGAGCAGCAGCCGGTAGTCGAGATTCTCGATCAGGAATCCCGCGTTCTCGGGCAGTTGCTCAATGTCGAGCGTGCGCGGATCGGTCTGCGCGTCTATGCGGAAGATTTTCTCCCGGACCACACAGCGGCTGAGCATCGCGAGTCCGAGCGACGGCCGTCCGAAACCGGGACGGGCACACACCATCGCCAGGTGAAGTCGCTGCAGCCGCTCGAGTGCCGGCTCGAAACAGGCTGGTGCGGCGAACGCGGTAGCGGTCCAGGTGACGACGTCGGTGGGGATGTGCGCCCAACGGCCGGCCAGCCGTGCCTGCCGTTCGCCTGATGCCTGCGCGTCCCGCTTCCCCGATCCGTAACCGCTCCTGCCGTCACCGTCAGTGCCGAACCGCCCAGCCCCGGCACCGACACCGTCGGGCCGGCTCTCCGTGTCACGGGCCCGCCCGCCCCGGCGCGGGCCGGTCGGGACCTCGTCCCCGACGTCGTAACCCGTACTGGCGAGCAGCACGCTATTGGCAGTGATGGTGGCACCGCGAAAATCGTTGTAGAAGCGACCCGATCCTGGTCCGGCGAACGCTCCTGGCCCGCCGGGAGGCACCGGGCCGTGAAAATTGCTCGCCGCTTCCTCGATGTCGCTCGGCCTGGCGAACTCCTCCTCGGCATCCTCTGGGGTCGGCCCGGAGTCGTCGGGATTCGACGTATCAGCCGCCTCACCAGCCCCTCGCTCGGAAGCTGGGGGTGATGAATCCGCTGCCCTTTCATCGCCTTTCCCGCCATGCGGCGTGCCAGCGGCAACCTCGGAGCCGGTTTCCGCGGATGACGATCCACCGTCAGCTGATTCGACCGATCCCAGACCAGGTTCGCCCGACGAAGCGGAGTCCGGATTCTCAGCGGCCATCGCCGTCGACCTCGTCGAACGGGTTGGCGCCATGCCCACAGCCGATGTCGCGGCCAGCTATGCGCGGCTCGTCGAGATGACTACCTATGATCACGATGTTGCCGCTGATGACGTCGCCGCTGGCGCTATCCCTCCTGGTATTGGCGTCCCGCTGTCCGGTATCGGCATCCCGCTGCCCGCTGTCCTTCCCTGGCCTGCCGGGAAAGGGCGGTGGGGTGGGGGCGCCGGGCCGCTGTCGCCAACCGTCCGCGTTCGGCACGTAGATCCAGGCTCGGGTCCGCAGGCTTTTGATCGTCACGTCGACGCGCTGGTAGGCGCTTGGTGGGACCCGGCCGTAGTCCTCGGCGACCACGGACTGGTACACCCGGTCCGAGACGATGACCGCCAGATCGGCCTCCGGCGCGGCGGTGAACGCTTCGCGCAGCGGATCGGCATCGACGAGCCGGCACACCTCGACCGCGTGCCGGCCGCTGATGACATCGTCGTCGATGAGAACGTCGCCGTCATGGATGGCGACCCGCAGTCGCATCCGCGCGGCTGGGCTGGCGCGCTTACGGTCGTGCCGCAGCGCGGTGGCCAACCGGTCGAGAAAGGTGTCGGTCAGGTCAGCGAGGGACACCGCTGGGTCAATGGCGATCAGCAGACTGTCGTATCGGTCCTGTATCGACGGCGCGGTGCCGTGCCGGGCTGACAGCCCGACCGCGTCCAGGCCGTCCTCGACCACCAGTTTCAGCCGATGCCGTAGGTCGACCTGTGTGGGGGTGTCACGCTCGCTCGAGCCCTCGATGTCGACAACCACGAGCCGCCGGTTGACCGGCCGATGCACCATCGGGCTCCTTCCAGACGACCTTCGGAACGCCATCCGGCAGCGCCCGTCCGCCTATATGGTCCGCACTTCGGGCCGCAGCATTCGATCATCGTGGTGCGGCGCCGAGTGGCACGCCTGAGTGGGCGTGCAGATGCGTCCTACCGGAGCGCTGGCGGCGTCAACTACGCCATTGGCACATTTTCGGGCTTGGCTACTCTGGCCTTTTGAGCTCATTGGCGACCCGCGCGAGACCCGCCGGATCCAGCACAGTGAACCGCCCACGGCTGTAGTCGATCAGCCCACGGCTACGGAGCTCGGGCAGTTCCCGGCTCGCCGAACGCAGGCCCACGCCGGCCGCGGCGGCGAGATCCTGCTGGGTCAGCCAGATTTCGATGACGGCCCCGTCCGCGATCGACCGGCCACGCCACTCGACAAGATCCAACAGCTTACGCGCGATCCTCACCCGCGCCGGTGTCATCGGTCCGAGAACACGCTCACGATCCGCGTCACGCAGCCGGGCGACGAGGGCGGACATGATGTCGGCCGCCACCTCCGGTCGGTTACGCACCTCGCTGAGGAATACCGACGCGGGAATGACCCATACTCGGACCCGGTCCACCGCGACGACGGTCGCGCTCCGGGGCACACGACCGATGACGCCCATCTCACCGATCATCTCTCCGGCACCGCGGTAGGCGAGGACCGTGGTGCGGCCGTCGTCGGTGGCCACGGCAACCTTCACGAGCCCACGCTCGATCAGCATCACCATGTCGGCGACCGAACCGTGCAGCATCAGGGTCTCGCCCGGCGCATACCACCTGGGTCGACCAAGCGCTCGCAACGCGGCACGCGTAGCGGCACCGAGTTCTCCGCCCGCCGCGAGCTCTTCGTCGCTCACCGGACACTGCCATTCCGACGTGAAGACCACCCTCGCAGGCCCCTGCCCACGCGTCTGAACCGCGGCACCGCCGTCCGAACACCGAAAACCCTCACCACGTCCATATCCGACCCCCGCCAGTCGCGACCGATCGGGAGCATAGCGTGCACAGTGGATGCCAGATGCCATATCCGCACCTATCTGGTTACCAATACGCTCTTACACTGGATCTATTCGCTACTTTCAGTGATGCAGCCAGCCGGTTCGTGTCGTTGACGCTATGGCGGGCTCGACCTGGAGGTCTGGCAGGGGAGTCACCAGACGATCTGGAGGCCTTCGGGCGCGGCCGGGTGGTGGGGTTGGTGGGGA
>NZ_CAKKTL010000075.1:11139-13321 GCF_920664355.1 Protofrankia sp. CiP1_Cm_nod2 | reverse complement strand
GACGTAGGCTCGTGGCATGTCGAACCCGCAGATACCGCCGGGCGCCGGGCCGGGCATCGGTCAGCTTCTTCAGCAGGCCCAGCGGATGCAGGCCGAGTTGCTGACCGCCCAGCAGGACCTTGCCGACGCCAGGGTCGACGGCACCGCCGGCGGCGGCCTGGTGAGGGCCACGGTGACCGGTGGGGGTGAGCTGGTCGATCTCGTCATCGATCCCGCCGCGGTGGATCCGTCCGACACCGAGACGCTCGCCGACCTCGTCCTCGCGGCGGTCCGGGACGCCGCCGACAACGCGCGCAGACGTGCCTCCGAGCGGATGGGCCAGGTCACCGGCGGGCTCGGTGACATCCTCGGCGGGTTCGGCGGCCCCGGTGGTATCGGGAGTCCTGGCGGTATCGGGGGTCCTGGCGGCATCGGTGGTCCCGGCGGAGTCGGCGGTGGCCCGGCGGGTCTGCCGGGCGGGTCAGGCCCGGGGTCGATACCTCCCGGCCTGGGATGACAGGCGCGCGATGAACGACTCGCAGGCGGGCGGGCAGGTGCCGCCTGGACACGTGCCGGCCAGGCCCGCCGGAAGAACGCCCGCCGGAAGAACAGCCGTCAGAATGGCGATGGCCGGAACGCCCGGCTCCGGCACAACGGGCTCCGGCACAACGGGCCCCACGACAACCGGCTCCACAACAGCGGGCCCCACAACAGCGCTCCGCGGGACGGGTCGGTGACGATGTACGAGGGGATCGTCCAGGATCTGATCGACGAACTCGGCCGGCTGCCGGGCATCGGCCCGAAAAGCGCGCAGCGGATCGCCTTCCACCTGCTTTCCGCCGACCCGGTGGACGTGCGGCGGCTGGCGGCCACACTGAACGAGATCAAGGACAAGGTCCGCTTCTGCCGGACGTGCTTCAACGTCGCGCAGGCGGAGCTGTGCCGGATCTGCGCCGACCACCGCCGCGATCCGGCGCAGATCTGTGTTGTCGAGGAGCCGAAGGACGTCGTCGCCGTCGAACGGACCCGGGAGTTCCGCGGGCGCTACCACGTTCTCGGCGGAGCGATCAATCCGATCGGCGGAGTCGGCCCGGACGATCTGCACATCCGGGAGCTGATCGCCCGGCTCGCCGACGGAACGGTGACCGAGCTGATTCTCGCGACCGATCCGAACACCGAGGGCGAGGTCACCGCCTCCTATCTGGCCCGCCAGATCGCCCCCATGGGCCTGAAGGTCACCCGGCTGGCCAGCGGCCTGCCCATGGGCGGGGATCTGGAATGGGCGGACGAGGTGACCCTCGGCCGCGCCTTTGAAGGCCGCCGCGTCGTCGTCTAGTCGTCGTCCAGCTGTCGTCCAGTTGTCGTCTGGACACGTCTGGACACGTCCGGGCAGCCGTCCGGACGGACGTCTCGAACAATCCTCCGGACGAAGGCCGTCCGAACGACGCCGTTCCGGACGGCCCTTAAGGCCGGATCCCCGTACGAACCCGTCAGTTCCCCGAACGGACGGTGGCCGGAGCCGGCGGTGTGATCCTCCTCAGTACACGCATGTCGCCAGATACCCGTGACCGGTGCATACGTTGTTCTGGCCGGACAACGTGACCACCGGAAACCGTCACGGAACCCATGAAGGTCAGGAGTACACGACCAATGATCATAAGTGCGCACGTGGGCGCCGGAGCGCTGATCGGCACCGCACTGCGTCGGCCTCTTCCCGCATTTGCCGCCGGGTTCGTCTCCCACCTCGCCATGGACATGGTGCCGCACTGGGGAGCCGGCCCGGGGCGGAGCTGGGTTCCGGTGGCCCGCCGCGACGGCGTGGCCGGGCTGGCCGCCATGGGCATCCTGACCGCGGCCGCGCCGCCGGGGCGCCGGCTCGCGCTCCTGGCGGCCATGAGCGGGGCCTGTCTGCCCGACACCGACAAGATCGGCATCTATTTCGTCGGACGCAGCCCGTGGCCGCGCGGCTTCGACCGCTTCCACGGGCGCATCCAGCGGGAGTCCACCGACCTGCTGCCCCGGGACGTTCTTGTCGCCGCCGCGCTCAGCACGGCCGCCGGCGGGCTGCTGCACCTGCTGGGCCGGAGGCGGGGGCCGAGCCCGAACCGGCTGGTACGGCCGTGAGGCCCGACGGGCTCCCGTTCCCCGTGCGGCGGCCTGCCCCAGGCGGCCCTCGCCCTGGGCCCGGTCCTCAGAGCAGTCC
>NZ_CAKKTL010000075.1:0-10781 GCF_920664355.1 Protofrankia sp. CiP1_Cm_nod2 | reverse complement strand
TCAGAGCAGTCCTCAGAGCGGCCTTCGCCCCGGGCCCGGGCATTCTCCCGTTCCGGACAATTCACGTGTCCCGCTGGCCGCCCCGCCGCTGCTGGCATGCTGAAAACACTGAAACAAAAACACTGAAAACAAAGGAATCCGGCGATGGGTCGATACGGGGAGCAGCTGTGGTCCCCGGATCCGGCCGCGCCGCCGCGTGGGCGCCGGGTGGGCGTGTACCGCCCCTACTGCCCCGACCCGCTCGCCGCCAGCCCGCCGGCTCTCCCGCGGGATCTGCTCTCCCGGGCCACCGCCATCGAGGCCAGTATCCGTGCGCTGCGCGGCACGGCCACGGTGAGCCTGGAGCGGGCGGCCGGCTTCCTGCTCCGCTCGGAGGCCATCGGATCGGCCCGGATGGAGGGCATCCGGGTCGCCCCACAGCAGGTCGCGCTGGCGGAGTTCGCCGCCACGGCCACCCCGGACACCACCATCGAGGGTTTCAGCACCAGCGCCCGCGGGGTCGCCCACACCATCGCCGCGCTCCGCCAGGCGGTCACCGACGCCGCCCAGGCCAGGACGATCACAGTGGACGGCATCGTCGGCCTGCAACGCACCCTGCTGCCGGAGCAGCCTGGCACCGGCCCGCGGACCGTGCAGACCTGGCTGGGCGGAAGCGAGTGGAACCCGCTCGACGCCGCCTTCGTGCCGCCGCCCGCGTCCGCCGTCGACGGGCTGCTGGCCGACCTTGCCGCGTACGCGTCCGAAGGCGGGCACCCGTCCCTGGTCCAGGCCGGGCTCGTCCACGCGCAGTTCGAGACGATCCAGCCGTTCGCCGACGGCAACGGACGGGTCGGGCGTGTGCTCATCCACGCGCTGCTGGCCCGGCGGGGGCTGCTCGGCCCGGCCGTGCTGCCGGTCAGCCTCGTCTTCATGACCCGGCCGGACGAGTACGTGGCGGCGCTGACCGCCTTCTGCCACAACGGCCCGCCGGACAGCGCGGCCGCCCGCGCGGCGGTCGGCCAGTGGCTCACCTTCTTCCTGGACGCCACGGCCGCCGCCGTCGAGGAGACCCGCAGGTTCACCGTGGAACTGGCCGCGCTGCGCCGCTCCTGGGACGTCCGGCTGTCTGCTTTCCGCAACCGGACGACCGCGTTCCGGAACAGGCCGTGGGAGCCGTCCATGTCCGACCAGCTGTTGGCAACGCTGCCCGAATCCCCGGTGCTCACGGAGGTGAGCGCGGCACATCGGCTGGGCGTCCCGCCGCGGACGGCCCGGGCGACGGCCGAAGAGCTTGTCGCGGCCGGCATCCTGCGCCGCCGGCAGATCGGCCGCGGCACCATCGGCTACCTCAACCGGGAGGTATCCGACCTGTTCAGCGCCGCCGAACGCCGGCTCGTCGCGTCCAGAAAACGCTCCTGACCGGACGGCCGCCATGCGCCAGCCGGACGGACACGCTCAGCCGGACGGGACGCTCAGCCGGCCGCCACGCTCAGCCGGCCGCCACGCTCAGCCGGCCGCCACGCTCAGCCGGCCGCCACGCTCAGGTGGACGGGAACAGCACCGCGGCGCCGTTGACCCGGTCCGCGGCCAGGTCGACGAGGGCGTCGTCCGCGCGGTCGAGCGGGTACGGCGTGATCGTGACCGCCAGGTGGTGCCGGCCGGCGATCTCCAGGAACTCGCGGCCGTCCGCCCGGGTGTTCGCGGTCGTGCTGCGCACGGAGCGTTCCTGGAACAGATGCCGCTGGTAGTTCAGCGCCGGCACGTCGGAGAGATGGATACCGGCGATCGACAGCGTCCCGCCCCGGTCGAGGGCACGCAGCGCGACCGGCACCAGATCGCCGACCGGAGCGAAGAGGACCGCGGCGTCCAACGGCTCCGGCGCAGCCTCATAGGCACCGGACGCCGACGACGCGCCGAGTGAGAGCGCGAGCCGGCGGGCCGCCTCGGAACGGGTCATGACGTGCACCCGCGCTCCCTCCGCCAGCGCCACCTGCGCGGCCAGGTGGGCGGACGCGCCGAAACCGTAGATCCCCAGCCGGCCGCCGGGCGGCAGCTCCGCCCGGCGCAGCGCCCGGAAGCCGACGATGCCCGCGCACAGCAACGGCGCCAGCTCCCCGTCGGAATAGCCCGCCGGCAGTTGGTAGGCGTAGTCGGCGCGGACGACGGCGTACTCGGCGTAGCCGCCGTCGGCGTCCCAGCCGGTGTAGCGGGACGCCGGGCACAGGTTCTCCGCGCCGCGCCGGCAGTAGCCGCAAGCGCCGTCGGTCTCCCGCAGCCAGGCGATGCCGAGGCGGTCACCGACAGCGGCCCCGACGACGTCGCCGCCGACCGCGTCGACGTAGCCGACGACCTCGTGCCCGGGGATGGTGCCGGGCCGGCGCGGCGGCAGGTCGCCCTCGGCGAGATGCAGGTCGGTGCGGCAGACACCGCAGGCCGCGACCCGCAGCCGGACCTCACCGGCGGCCGGCTCGGGTACCGGGACGGCCGCCCGGCGCAGCGGCCGGGCCGCCGCCGGAGCCGGTGCGCCGACCTGCCAACCGATCATCGTCGGTGCCATGCCCCCGATGTTCCCAGCTCCGGCCGGCACCTACCGGGCCCCGGCGACCCGGGCCCCGGCGACGCGGCCCGCCGGCCGCCGAGCGACAGGGCCCGGGGGTCGAGCCCGTCACGCACCGTCGCTCTCGGACGGCGACGCCCTCAGACGTTGACGCCGTGGTCGCGGGCGAGGCCGCTGAGGTCGTTGTGGCCCTGGCCGACCGCGCGGAACTTCCATTCGGCACCGTTCCGGTAAACCTCACCGAAGATGACGACCGTCTCGGTGGAATAATCCTCGGACAGGTCGTAACGGACCAGTTCGATGCCGGTCTGGTCGACGACGCGGATGTAGGCGTTGCGTACCTGGCCGAAGTTCTGCTGCCGGTCCTGCGCGCCGTAAATCGACACCGGGATGACAATCTTGTCGATCTCGGCCGGCACCTGGCCGAGGGTGATGACGATCGACTCGTCGTCCCCCTCCCCCGCGCCGGTGAGGTTGTCGCCGGTGAGCTGGATGGCGCTCTCCGGGGACTTCAGATTGTTGAAGAAGATGAAGTACTGGTCGCTGAGGACCTTGCCGTCGGCCTTCACACCGATGGCGGAGGCGTCCAGGTCAAAGTCGGTTCCGGTGGTGGTGCGGGCGTCCCATCCGAGCCCGACGGTGAGCGCGGTGAGCTGGGGCGTGCCCGCCTCGGCCGCCTGCTTGGTGAGGCTGACGTTGCCACCCTTGGCAAGGCTGATGGCCATGTGCAGTCATCCCTTCCGATCGGGGCCCGTCTGCTGGCGGGCCGCCCCGACCGATGTCCGACAATGGATTCCAGAAGAACCCTCGCACACAGGTGGTCACCCGCCCACCCCAGGTCGGGCTTTGTACATGGCGGGGCATGCCGGCGGCGTGGCCCGTCGACGGCCGCAGCTCTTCCCGCGTCCCGGCCCCGGCGGGCCAAAAGCGGCGCAATCGCGCTTTCACCCCCGGCGAAGCGGCACTCGGGACCGGCGTGTCCCCGAGCGACGGGACGGGCCGCCATGGGTCCCAAGTAACCTGGGACCCATGGCGCTCGTCGTGGCGAAGTTCGGTGGCTCCTCCGTGGCGGACGCCGACCGGATCAAACGGGTCGCCGAACGGATCGTGGCCCAGCGCCGCCGCGGCGACGACGTGGTCGTGGTGGTGAGCGCGATGGGTGACACCACCGACGACCTGCTCGACCTCGCCGAGCAGGTCGCCCCGCTCCCCCCGGCCCGCGAGCTCGACATGCTGCTCACCGCCGGTGAGCGCATCTCCATGGCGCTGCTGGCCATGGCCATCTCGAACCTGGGCGCCGAGGCCCGTTCCTTCACCGGCTCCCAGGCCGGGGTGATCACCGACTCGGTGCACGGCCGGGCCCGCATCATCGACGTCACCCCGGGGCGCATCCGAAGCGCCCTGGACGAGGGCGCCATCGCGATCGTCGCCGGCTTCCAGGGCGTCAGCCAGGACACCAAGGACGTGACGACGCTCGGCCGCGGCGGTTCGGACACGACCGCCGTCGCGCTCGCGGCCGCCCTGGGCGCCGACTTCTGCGAGATCTACACCGACGTGGACGGCGTCTTCACCGCCGACCCGCGGATCGTGCCGGACGCCCGCCGCATCGAACGCATCTCCTACGAGGAGATGATGGAGATGGCGGCCTGCGGGGCCAAGGTGCTCATGCTTCGGTGCGTCGAGTACGCGCGCCGCTACACCGTCCCCGTGCACGTCCGCTCGTCGTTCTCGTTGCGGCCGGGGACATGGGTCACCGAGATTGCGGAGGCAGAGCTGGTGGAACAGGCCATCATCCGGGGAGTCGCGCACGACAAGGGGGAGGCGAAGGTGACCGTGGTCGGCTGCCCGGACAAGCCCGGGGTCGCCGCCGCGGTGTTCCGGGCGGTCGCCGACGCCGACGTCAACCTCGACATGATCGTCCAGGTCGGGTCGGTCGCCGGCAGCGGCCGGACCGACATCTCCTTCACCCTGCCGAAAACCGACGGCCGTAACGCTCTGAACGCGCTGGAGAAGGTCCGTACGGAGATCGGGTTCGAACGGACCCTGTACGACGACCACATCGGCAAGCTCTCCCTGGTCGGCGCGGGGATGAAGTCGCATCCGGGGGTGTCGGCCCGGTTCTTCGGGGCGCTGGCCGACGCCGGGGTCAACGTGGAGATCATTTCTACCTCGGAGATCCGGATCTCGGTGGTCATCCGGGACACCGACCTGCCGGTCGCGGTGCGGGCCGTCCACGGCGCGTTCGGGCTCGGCGACCCCGACGGCCAGGCCGTCGTCTACGCGGGAACCGGCCGATGACCGGCGGGGCGCGCGAGACGGCGACGGCGACCACGGCGGCGGTGCCGGCGCGTCCGCTGCCGGCCGCTCCGGCGGGTGCTGTGAACGCGGGCACGGGCGCGGGCCGGCGGCCGACACTGGCGGTGGTCGGGGCGACCGGCGCCGTGGGCACGGTGATGCTGTCGCTGCTGGACGAACGTCCCGACATCTGGGGCGAGATCCGCCTGATCGCCTCGGCCCGGTCCGCCGGGCGGCGGCTGCGGGTCCGCGGCGAGGACGTCGAGGTGCTCGCGCTCACGCCGGAGGCCTTCGACGGTGTCGACATCGCCATGTTCGACGTACCGGACGAGATCTCGGCGCGGTGGGCGCCGGTCGCCGCCGCCCGCGGGGCGGTCGCGGTCGACAACTCGGGGGCGTTCCGGATGGACCCGGACGTTCCCCTCGTCGTGCCCGAGGTGAACGCGGACGCGGTCGCCGACCGGCCGCGCGGGATCATCGCCAACCCGAACTGCACGACGCTGTCGATGATCGTCGCGCTTGGCGCGCTGCACCGCGCCTTCGGCCTGCGGTCCCTGGTCGCGACGTCCTACCAGGCGGCCAGCGGGGCCGGCCAGGCCGGTGTGGACACCCTCTACGCCCAGCTTGCCGCGGTCGCGGGCGACCGTGACCTCGGCCGGAGCGCGGGTGACGTCCGCAAGGCGGTCGGCGCGGACGGGCTCGGCCCGTTCCCGGCCCCGCTCGCGCTCAACGTCGTGCCGTGGGCCGGTTCGCTGAAGGACGGCGGCTGGTCGTCCGAGGAAACGAAGATCCGCAACGAGTCCCGGAAGATCCTGGGGCTTCCCGGGCTGAAGGTGTCCGCGACCTGCGTGCGGGTACCCGTTGTCACGACTCACGCGGTAGCCGTGCACGCGTGGTTCTCACAGCCGGTCACGGCGGATGCCGCACGGGCCGTGCTGCGCGCGGCGCCGGGCGTGGCCGTGCTGGACGATCCGGCGGCTGGTGAGTTCCCCACCCCGGCGGACGTCGTCGGTACCGACCCGACCTGGGTCGGCCGGGTCCGGCAGTCCCCCGACGACCCGCACGAGCTGGCCCTGTTCGTCTGTGGTGACAACCTGCGCAAGGGCGCGGCGCTCAACACCCTCCAGATCGCCGAACTGCTGGTGTCCCACGACCGGCTGGAGCGGTAGGCGGGCCGACCAGCGGGCCGGGGCCGACGGGACGACGCCAGGCCGGATCGACATGCCGCGGAAGATTCAGCCGTGACGCCGCCGGCAACACGGCCGGCGGTGAAAACCGGGGAATCCGCCCGCTGTCGGCCGTCTGGAGAACGCTGTATTTCACTCGATGTGACGCAGTCCGGCCGGATGTGATTCCGGTCACGGGACGACGGAAACACCCGACGGAGCCGGACAGTTAACACGACCGGTTCCGAAAAACAGAATCGCGGCACCGTTCGGTGCACCGGACACGCCGTTGGGACGACGCTATCAGGGCGAAGATGTTTCCCTGGCGCACGCCCACGACAAAAGATGAACAAACATTCTGGCCGGTACCGGCGCCAGCGGACGATCCAGATGAGACCAGGCATAGCGGACATCACCCGCGGCCCGTGGGTACGCAGCCGGGATCCGAGCGGGCAGCCAACCACCACCGCCTGGCGAGCGCGGAACAGGAAAGCGCGCGGAACAGGAAAGCACGCGGAACACAGAGAGCGAACCGACGGCGCGGCTCATGATGATTGGTGGCGATTCACCGAGCCCCAAGCCAGTTACACGCACCAACAAGAAACGAGGGCCCGCCCCTGACAGCAGATGGCGGGCCCTCGCCCTATGACTGTGGAAAATACCTCGGAGTTACGTCCCTACGTGGCTCAGACGACGACACGAACGGCGTCAGCCTGCGGACCCTTCTGCCCTTGGGTCACTTGGAACTCGACCCGCTGCCCCTCTTCCAGGCTCTTGTAGCCTTCCATGTCAATCGCACTGTAGTGGACGAAGACGTCCGAACCGCCACCGTCCACGGAGATGAAGCCGAAGCCCTTCTCCGAGTTGAACCACTTCACCGTGCCCTGAGCCACGTGCCGTTCTCCCTGCTGGTGCAGTCAGGACCCACACCGCGCGGGCCCCGGACCGTCTGCCGCGGAAGAATTCTGCTTCTCCCGCGTCAGCGTTCGCCGTCGCCGCCCCTTGTAGGCGTCAACCGCCGAACTTGGCCATGGAAGACGCTACACGGCTACCGGCCATGGCGGGAGCCCTCCGGGCAAGGAAGTCCACTACATACCTCACGCACCGGGTGATGCCACAACATCCCAGGTAACCCACCGCAACCCCCGGCCAGGGAGCCGGGCGGCCCGGTGAAGTCCCCCACATCCGCGTGGGCGCCCCAGCCGCGAGGCGCGTACGCCCCGGGCCACGGGAGCAGCCGGAACGGGCATGGTTCCAGCCTCCACACCCGGCGTACACGTCCCAGCCGCAGGCGGACGCGGAACGGGCACGCCGCCCGCTCGCACCCGCGGGGACAGAAGCGGCTCGTACCGGGTGAAGCGAAGTCAGGGCGACGCGCCGGACGAACTGTCGGTGCCGGGCTCTAGGGTTTGGACGTGGCAACCCCGACCCCCGAGACGGCCCGCGCCCCCGACGTCACCGGCAGGTCCGGGACGGCCGGCGGCCCGTCGTCGGGCGGGGCCGCGCTCCCGGCCGCCCGGGAAGCGACCAGCGCCACAGATTCGATCACTCACCGTAAGATTCGCGGCGCCTTCTTCACGCCAGCCGCGCTATGTGATCATATTGTCACCTGGGCGCTCCGCGACCGGGATGACAGCGTCCTCGAGCCTGCCTGCGGTGAGGCGGTGTTCCTGCTGGCGGCCGCCCGCCGGCTGCGGGCTCTCGACGGCGTCGCCGGCCAGCGGCCCGACAGCCATCCAGGCCATCAGCCCGGCAGCCGCCCCGGCGATCACGTCGGCGATCACGTCTGCGACGACGACCACGACGGCCGGTCCCGTGGCGGCGGCCATGCCGGCGACCGCGGCGACAAGAGCAGCTATGGCGACAAGAACAGCTACGGCGGCGAGGCTGTCCAGCCCCGCGGCGGCCGCCAGGGCGGCCTGCCGCACCGCGCCCAGCTGCGCGGGATCGAGCTGCACGCGCCGACCGCAGCCGCGGCCGCCCTGGCCGTGACGTCGAGCGGCGAGCAGGCCGAGATCACCGTCGCCGACTTCTTCGCCGTGCCGGCACGGCCCGACTTCGACGCCGTCGTGGGCAACCCGCCGTACGTGCGATACCAGAAGTTCCACGGTGAGGCTCGCGGGCGTGCCCAGGCCGCGGCCGGGCAGGCCGGTGTCCGCCTGACCAGCCTGGCCAGCTCGTGGGCCGCGTTCACCGTGCACGCGGCCCGGTTCCTGCGCCCGGCCGGACGTCTCGGCCTGGTGCTCCCGGCCGAGCTGCTGGCGGTGAACTACGCCGCGCCCGTCCGGCAGTTCCTGCTGGAACGCTTCCGGCACGTCCAGCTCGTGCTGTTCACCGAACGGGTCTTCCCCGGGGTGCAGGAGGAGGTCCTGCTGCTGCTCGCGGAGGGCACCGGGCCGGCCGGCCGCTTCGACGTCCACCAGGTGCGCGACCTGGCCGAACTCGCCGCCACCGGGGCCGGGCACACCGCGGGCCCGCCCGGCGGCACGGCACCGGGCGCGGGAGGCCCGCTCGACGGGGGGCAGCCCACTAAGCGGGCCACGGAACGGGCCACCGGCCCGACCGGCGGCGTGCCGCCCCAGTGGGCCCCAGGCCCGGCCGCGGCCACGTCCCCGGCCGCGGCCAGGCCCATGGACGTGCGACGGACGGCGGCGCTGGGTCAGCCCGCGCTCCTGGTACCGGCCGCGGCTGGTGCCCCGGCGGCGGACGGGCCACCAACGGCTACCAGGCCCAGCGCGGCGGGCGGGCCCCCGGCAACAATCACACCTCCGGCGGTCGTCACGACCACGGCGGCGATCGTGCACCCGGCGGCGGATGTGGGCGTACCGACGCCCGAGCCCCAGGCCTCCTGGATGCCCGCGCTGATCAGCGCCGCCGCCCGGCGGGCCATGCTCGAGCTCACCATCGCCGGTCTCTTCGGGACGCTGGCGACCTGGGGCCGCACGACGCTCGGCGCGGTGACGGGCAACAACCGCTACTTCGCCCTCAGCCAGGAGCGGGCGGACGCGCTCGGCCTCGACGACGAGCTCGTCCCGATCTCGCCGCCAGGCTCCCGGCACCTGCGGGCCCTCGCGCTACGGACCAGCGACTGGCAGCGGCTGACCGACACCGGCCTGGCGACCCTGCTGTTCCGGCCGGGGCCGCGGCCGTCCCCGGCGGCCCGCGCCTACATCGCGGCGGGCGAACGCTCCGAGGTCGACCTGGCGTACAAGTGCCGGATCCGCAGCCCCTGGTGGCAGGTCCCCCTCCCGGCCGCACCGGCGGACCTGCTGCTGACCTACATGAACGCGGACACCCCGCAGCTGGCGACCAACCGGGCCGGGGTGGCGCACCTGAACTCCGTCCACGGGGTCGTCCTCGTCCCCGAGCACCGGCGCACCGGGCGGGACCTGCTGCCGCTGGCCGCGCTGAACTCCGTGACGATGCTCGCCGCCGAGACGGTCGGGCGCGCCTACGGCGGCGGCATGCTGAAACTCGAGCCGCGGGAGGCGGCCCGGCTGCTGGTCCCCGCCCCGGAGCTGGTCGAACGGCTGCGTCCACAGCTGTCCGCGGCCCGCCGCGGCGTGCTGCGCGCGCTGGCTGCGGGACGGCTCGCCGACGCGGTGGCAGGCGTGGACGAGCTGCTGCTCGCCGGCGGGGCCGGGCTGGACGCCGCCGCCATCGAACAGATCGTAACTGCCCGCCACACCCTGTGGTCCCGCCGCCATGCCCGCGCACGTGCGGGCATAGGCCGTGCGGGCATGGGCCGTGCGGACCCAGGCCATGCGGGCATGGGCCACCCGGACCCAGACCACCCGGACCCAGGCCACGCGGACGCGGAACGCGCCGCCCCGGAACGCCCGCTCTCGCGGCGCCCGGACCCGGGCCGTGCGGGCCCGCGACGCTCGGGCAGCGGGCCCGGGTGAGCCGCCGCCCGGACAAGCTCGTCGCCTACGAGCCGGTGCTCGCCCGCCATCCTCCGACGGATCCATGGCGGCACATCGCCGGCGCGCCGCCGTGCTACGCACCCGACTACGACCTGCTCGGCGAGCTGCTGACCCAGCCGGTGCGCGGCGGCGAGACGTCCGAGAGCGGCGCGTTCGCCAAGGGGATCGACGCCTGGATCGCCCACGAGCTGCGCCGCGCCGGGTTCGGTGCCGACGAGGTCTGGCCGCGAGCCACCCAGCCGAGGGTGCTGCCGCGTGACGTGGCCGTGCTGCTCGACAAGCTGCCGAAGGCGCTGGCCGACGAGGTGCGCGCCCGGGTGGGCGCGATGCCGGCGGTGACCCCGGCGGACGCGGTGATCCTCGGGCGCGCCTACGACAAGCAGGTCGACGTCGTGATCTCCCGCTGGGAGCGCGGCCCCGAGCTCCTGATCAGTACGAAGGCACAGGTCTCGTCGTTCGGGAAGAACCTGCCGAACCGTTTCGAGGAGGCCTACGGGGACGCCGGGAACCTGCGGGGACGCTACCCGCTGGCCGCGGTCGGCTTCCTGTTCGTGCAGCGCTCGACGATCCTCGACACCGAACCGGACGCTTTCGAGCGGACCATCGACATGATCCGCAAGCTGCGCGCGGGCGTGGGCGCGCCGGGCGGCGTGGGCGCCGACAGCGGCGGCTACACCGCGACGGCCCTCGTCCTCGTCGAGTGGGATGACATCGCCACCGGCCCGCCCGACGGCACGAACGCCAGTCCGCCCGCCAGCCCGGAGACCGCCCCGGCCGGTGGTGCGAGCGCCGCTCCCCTGGCCGGTGGTGCGAGCGCCGCTCCGGACGCCGCCCGCGCCGGTGCCCCGGGCGCTGAGG
>NZ_CAKKTL010000074.1:5353-23997 GCF_920664355.1 Protofrankia sp. CiP1_Cm_nod2 | reverse complement strand
GGCCGGGCGCGAGGCCGGCGGTGACGGCGGCGGCCGCCGCGTGTCGAGGCCGCCGGGACGCCCGCTCCCGGCCCGCGCACGACCGCCCGGGTACACCGCTGGGCTCTCTCAACGCCCGGCCTCCTCAAGCGTCGATGCGGGGAAGCGTCTTCCTTCATCCACCCGGACAGCCCGGTGGGTGACAATGACTGGCCCGCCGGGAGCCCGCACATCGGTATTTCGTCCGGACGGAATCACCGGATGGTTGTCGCGCGTGCAGCGTACGACAGGGCCCGTGACGGAACAAGTACTGCGGATTGCGTCGGCCTCTCGCTATCCTCCGGCCGCGCAATAAAGCCAACGGTCGATTGGGCGTTGATGCTGTTGAGGTTTGTGGTTGTTGTTTTTCGGTGGCCGCCCGGCAGCGTCGTGACCTGCGGATCTCGGGCGGGGTACCGTCGTATGACCATCAGGACACCGCCGTATGGCCGAGAGGTGGACGGGCTGGTGGGCCGGCGGCCGGATGCCGGCGACGACGGCTGTCCACGACCATGGATTCGGTCGGATGACTGGTCCGTTGGTGTTACGGAGTGATTTCCGGCGGTAGAGGTTAAAGCGCGCACGGCCGGGACGGCGTACGATCCGTACCCGCTCGGCGCCCGGCCGGCGGCGGTCATGAACACATCACGGGCGCAGGCCGGGAGAAATCTGGCCGGTAATTCCTGGGCACGCCGGGCGAAAGTGTCCGCCAGGCGATCGTGCCATGAATGATTCACCGCGTGGACGCCGCGCGGCGCGAGGGCCGACAGCGTCCAGCCGGACAGGCCACAGCCGGTTCCGGCAGTCCCCGCCGCTTCCTGCCAGTCTACGGTTGCGGTGCACACACCGGCGTGGACGGGTCATCCAGGGGTGTGGGAGGGCTGCCGGCCGTGTCCCCGCGGCCGGTGTCACCGGCTCGGCCGGCGCCGGCCGCACAGGGCCTGACCAGCGTGAACGTGTCGAAGGGCAGGGGGGTGGAGGTCGCGTGGTCGTACACGGTCACCCGGATGCTGGTCAGGCCCGCATCCGCCCCCGGATCGACCTCGAAGCCCGCGAACGCGTACGGATGGTCCGGCGCCCGCAGGGCCAGCCACGGCGCCGGCTCAAGGGCGTGGACCGAGCGGAACCGGGCGGGATCGGACTCCCGCGGTTCCACGCCGATGATCACCCGGCCGGCGGGCGGGTCGAGCAGCTTGCTGGCCGACGGCGACGACGAGCCCCCCGTGCCCAGGACCATGTGGACTGTCCCGTGCGAGGTGTCCACGACCTCGGCGCCAGCGCCGCTGCCAGTCCCTCCGCCAGGTTCCTCGTCGCCGCTGCCATTACTGCTGCCGCTGCCGCCCGCTCGCTGCCGTGCCCCGTCCGCTGGGCCGCCCCCGTCGAGGTGGCTGCCGAGGCTGCCCGTGGCCGGGGCGGGCTGCGGGGTGAGCGTCGCTGATCCTTCGGCCACGCCACGCAGCGGATGCGTCCGCTCGTAGTGGTGCTCGTGCCCGCACAGGACGAGATCGACACCGAACGTGTCGAACAGCGGCAGCCACTGCTCCCGGATACCGAGGTCGGCGCCGTTGTGCTGCGCCGCGCTGGACACGGCCGTCTGGTGCATGCAGACGATGATCCAGTCGATGTCCGGGTCGGCGCGTGCCTGGCGCAGCGTCCGTTCGAGCCAGGCCCGTTGCCGCCCGCCGCTGTAACCGCGGATGTACACCGTGCCGGCGTCCTGATAGCAGACGTCGTCGTTCTGCAGGACGACGAAGCGCACGTTCGCGACGGTGAAGGCGTACCACAGGCCGAGCAGGTCCGTCAGCGGCGCCGTCAGCGGGTCGTCCGTGCCCGTTCCGTCGGGATCCACGGTGCTGCCGGGCAGCAGGAAACGGCTCTGGTAGGCGGCCAGGCCCAGCGGGCCGTTCCCGCGTTCGATCTCGTGGTTGCCGGCGGCGGGCATCCACGGGTGGTGCCGCGCGGAGGAGCCGATCATGTTGAACCAGTCGGACCACGCCCGCGGTGGGTTACGCCGCTGGTTCGCGTACGACAGGTCACCGACGACCAGGGTGAACAGCGAACCGACCCGGTCGACGCCGGTCACGGCGTTCCTGGACGCCGGCGTGCCGAACGGGTCGTAGGACTCCGAGGTGCCGTGATCGCCGAAGCAGGTGAAGGTGAACGGCGCCCGGCCGCGTGGCGCGGTCCGCAGGGTGCCGCCGCTGGTGCGGCTGATCCGGTCGTGGATCACCTCGTAGAGGTAACGGGAGCCCGGCTCCAGCCCGGTGAGCAGGGCATGGTGGTTGATCACCTCTTCGCCGGTGACGGCGTCGGTGTAGACGCGGGTGACGGCGTGCACCTCGTGGTCGAGCCTGCCGGGCGTGCTGCCGAACCGGACCCGGGGGCGGCGCACCATCCGCGGTGTCGTCCATGACACGGCCATCGACGCGGCCGGGTCCGGCCCGAAGGTCAGGTGGAGGTGTTCGACGGGCGTACCCGCACGCAGGGCCAACAGATCTCCTCACTGCCGGCCGTGACCACATGGCCGGACCGTCATGGCCTGCTTGGGGACACTTTCGACCCATTCTGGTCCGTTCCCATGAACTCCAGAACGCGTTGGATGATCCGGGGCGGCCCCGGGCCGTGAAGGGGCGGCGTCGCGGGCGTTCCGCTATCGCTCCGCCATGGCTCCATCATCGCTCCGCGGTGGCTCCGTCATCGCTTCGCCGTGGCGGAGGCCAACCGCTTCGCCACGGCGAAGGGGCGGCCCCGCCGCAGCGGAACCGCCCCTTCGTGGTGGACCTGTCGCCCTGCCCGCTCGCTCCTACTCGCTGGACTTGGCCAGATCGATCGGAGGGGCGTCGGGGACCTGGGTGGGCTTCGGTTCGCCGCGGAAGACGAACTTCGCCGCCTCGCCCTCGCCCTCGACGTCGCCGACCACGATCTCGCCGGGCTTGAGCGTCCCGTACAGGATCTTCTCGGACAGGACGTCCTCGATCTCCCGCTGGATCGTCCGGCGCAGCGGCCGGGCGCCGAGCACCGGGTCGTAGCCCTTCTTGGCCAGCAGCGCCTTCGCCGCCGGGGTGAGCTCGAGCGCCATGTCCTTGTTCTTCAACTGGACGTCCACTCGGGCCAGCATGAGGTCGACGATCTGGATGATCTCGGCCTCGGACAGCTGGTGGAAGACGATGATGTCGTCGATCCGGTTGAGGAACTCGGGCCGGAAGTGCTGCTTGAGCTCGTCCTGGACCTTCGCCTTCATCCGCTCGTAGTCGATGGCGCCCGCGCCGGTCGCGAACCCGATGCCCGGGCCCTTGGAGATGTCCCGGGTGCCCAGGTTCGAGGTCATGATCAGGACGGTGTTCTTGAAGTCGACCAGCCGGCCCTGCGAGTCGGTCAGCCGGCCGTCCTCCAGGATCTGCAGGAGGGTGTTGAACACGTCCGGGTGCGCCTTCTCGACCTCGTCGAACAGCACGACCGAGAACGGCTTGCGCCGGACCCGCTCGGTGAGCTGGCCGCCCTCCTCGTAGCCGACGTAGCCGGGCGGGGAGCCCACCAGCCGGGAGACGGTGTGCTTCTCCATGTACTCGGACATGTCGAGCTGGATCAGCGCGTCCTCGTCGCCGAAGAGGAACTCCGCCAGCGTCTTGGACAGCTCGGTCTTACCGACACCGGACGGGCCGGCGAAGATGAACGAACCGCCGGGACGCTTCGGGTCCTTCAGGCCCGCCCGGGTACGCCGGATCGCCTGGGAGACAGCCTTGATCGCCTGCTGCTGGCCGATGACACGGCGGTGCAGCTCGTCCTCCATGCGCAGGAGGCGGGCGGTCTCCTCCTCGGTGAGCTTGAACACCGGGATGCCCGTCCAGATCGCCAGGACCTCGGCGATCTCCTCGTCCCCGACCTCGGCGACGACGTCCATGTCGCCGGCCTTCCACTCCTTCTCCCGCTTGGCCTTCTCCGCCAGCAGGGTCTTCTCCCGGTCGCGCAGGGACGCGGCCTTCTCGAAGTCCTGCGCGTCGATCGCGGACTCCTTGTCCCGGCGGACGTTTGCGATGCGCTCGTCGAACTCGCGCAGGTCCGGCGGAGCGGTCATCCGGCGGATGCGCATCCGCGAGCCGGCCTCGTCGATGAGGTCGATCGCCTTGTCCGGCAGGAACCGGTCGGAGATGTAGCGGTCGGCCAGGGACGCTGCCGCGACCAGTGCGGCGTCGGTGATCGACACGCGGTGGTGCGCCTCGTAGCGGTCCCGCAGGCCCTTGAGGATCTCGATGGTGTGCGCCACCGACGGCTCCGCGACCTGGATCGGCTGGAACCGCCGCTCGAGCGCGGCGTCCTTCTCCAGGTGCTTGCGGTACTCGTCGAGGGTGGTGGCACCGATCGTCTGCAGCTCGCCGCGGGCCAGCATCGGCTTGAGGATGGACGCGGCGTCGATCGCGCCCTCGGCGGCACCCGCGCCGACGAGCGTGTGCAGCTCGTCGATGAACAGGATGATGTCGCCGCGGGTGCGGATCTCCTTGAGGACCTTCTTCAGCCGCTCCTCGAAGTCACCGCGGTAGCGGGACCCGGCGACCAGCGCGCCGAGGTCGAGCGTGTACAGCTGCTTGTCCTTGAGCGTCTCGGGCACCTCGCCCTTGACGATCGCCTGGGCCAGCCCCTCGACCACGGCGGTCTTGCCGACGCCGGGCTCCCCGATCAGGACCGGGTTGTTCTTGGTCCGGCGCGACAGCACCTGCATGACGCGCTCGATCTCCTTCTCGCGCCCGATCACCGGGTCGAGCTTGGACTCGCGCGCGGCCGCGGTGAGGTTGCGGCCGAACTGGTCGAGCACGAGCGAGGTGGACGGAGTGCCCTCCGACGGGGCGCCCGCCGTCGCCGGGTCGCCCTTGCCCTGGTAGCCGGACAGCAGCTGGATGACCTGCTGGCGGACCCGGTTGAGGTCGGCGCCGAGCTTGACCAGCACCTGGGCGGCGACGCCTTCGCCCTCACGGATCAGCCCGAGCAGGATGTGTTCGGTGCCGATGTAGTTGTGGCCGAGCTGGAGGGCCTCCCGCAGGGACAGCTCCAGCACCTTCTTGGCGCGCGGAGTAAACGGGATGTGCCCGCTCGGGGCCTGCTGCCCCTGCCCGATGATCTCCTCGACCTGTGACCGGACACCCTCGAGGGAGATGCCCAGGGACTCCAGCGCCTTGGCGGCCACACCCTCGCCCTCGTGGATCAGCCCGAGCAGGATGTGTTCGGTCCCGATGTAGTTGTGGTTGAGCATCCTGGCTTCTTCCTGTGCCAGGACGACGACCCGACGTGCCCGGTCGGTGAATCTCTCGAACATGTGCGCTCCTTCGAGCGGTGCGACCGACCACACGGCAGCCGGTATCCGCATGCTAGCTCCGCCGAGGCATGACCTCACGCATCGAACGGAAACCTACCCGCCGGCCCCGCCCTCTTCGTCGTGGACGGCGGACCGATCTGGGCGACCGGTCCACCAGCGAAGACGCCTGAAACAACGGTGGCGGACCAGGGGGGATTCCGTCCTGCTGTTCCGCCGAGAGCAGAACGAAATCTCGCGGTCACCGGGGGAGGCCTCCACCCGGCAGGGGTGAGTGGGCAGTCCCCGGCCAGCGTCGGCCAGCGTCAGCGGGTGGCGGCGGGTGGCGGGCGGCGGCGGGTGGCCAGGAGGCGCTCCGCCCCACCGTCCTGGTCACCGGCTCGGAGCGGCCGCGAAAAGCAGCCGCTATAGCGCTCCGGCGTCCAGCTGCCGCGCAGGGAATGGAATATTACTCAGGGTAATCATAGAATCGGTAAGCTATATCATGTGATGCGTGTCGCGCAGTCACTGTCTTCCGACGGAATGGCAAGGGTGCGCTGGGTGCGCTGGGTGTGCCGGGCGGTCAAAGGCCGAATGATCATGCTGTCGCCGTGACCGGCGGGGCCTTTCGGTCACTATATAGTTACCCGTGGCATCAAACTGTGGGCCCGCCGGCGTTTATCCGACTGCCAGTCCGCCATCGCCCTGCGTGTCTATCCACTCGCGCAGGCGCGCCTCGCGTTCCGAATCGGGTGTGAACGGGCACGTGGTGCAGTACTGCGAGCTCATCCGGTGGGCGAGGCAGCACGAACCCCGACGCATCGCCGTCTGCCGGCGTCCGCGGTGGACGAACTCGAACCACGCGGGGCGGGCCCGCATCGGCGGGCTGGCGAGGGCGAAGAAGGCGTCGGCCTCCACCCGCCCGACGTCCGGATCCCGGGTCACCCGTTCGGTCAGCAGGAACGTCCGGCCGCACTGCGCGGCCACCATGCCCCACAACGCGGACGGGCCCAGGCGCGCCCGCGCCCGCAGGGCCAGGACCAGCGGCTCGAAGTGCCCGACCAGGGCGGCCGCCAGCCGTTGCCGCAGGGCGTCCCGGTCGCCGGCCACGTCGATTGCCGCACCGATTGCCGGGCGGGCCGGCGGGCCGGTTGTCGGGCTGGTTGTCGGGCCGTTCGCCCCGCTCACCCCGCTCGCCCCGACGGCCCGCCGGCCGGCCAGCGGGCCGGGCCGGTGATCGCCCGTCGCCGGCAGGGCGGCCGCGGGCAGGGCCGGGTCGTCCGCGAGCACGGTCACACGGCCGGAATGAAAAGCCGTGACGTCGAACCACCCGCCGGGCGCGGCGTGCAGGGACATGCCAGCCGCGCACACGTCCGGCACCCGGCTGTGCAGCATGTACGCGGCGATGGCGAACCCGGCCACGCCACCGGCGTAGGCGCTGAGGAAATGGGTGGCCGCGACCTCCCGGCTGTACCCGTACACGTCGGACATCGCCCGCAGTTCCCGGTCGAGCGCGCCGTCGGCCAGCAGGTCGGCGCAGCACAGCCACCCGGTGGCGTCACGGCCCGGACGGCCGATGCGTCCCGACTGCCCGTCGAGCACCCTGGCGGCGGCTTCCAGCGTTTCCGCCAGCGGCGGACGGGCCTGTGCCGGCACGGTCCACGACGGCTGGCGCCCCGGTATCCGCCACAGGTGCTCCTCGGCCAGCGGCCACGGGTACTTCTCGGCCGGCGGAGCGTGCCGGTGGCAGGTCCTCACCGGGAGTGTCCGGTGAGCGTCGGCGTGCTGGGTGCGCCGTGCCGGTACGGCAGGCCCGGGATGCCGGGCTTTATAATGATCATAATGTGGGCGGGTGGAACCGGTTCCGGCGACGGGTGGGCGGTGGGCGGGTGCGGGGTGGATGCCACGGCTTCCCGACCGGGCCGGCCGGCCGGCGCCGCACAGGCCCGCCGATGGTTGCCGGGAACATCGCCAGGGACCAGGCCAGGGACCAGGCCGGCGACACGGCCGTTCATGGGGTGGCCGCTGGTGCTGGCACGGCCGGGGATCGCGTCGGGGACGGGGAGCGCGGTGGGTTTCGCCGGTCCGTCGTTGGAATGGCGCATGTTCTTAAGTAAGCCTAAGTTCATGCTGGACGTCAACTCGCCAGTCACAACAGTGGGATGTGTCGCTCCGGCGCAGTTGCGCCACGGCCACGGCCACGGGCTCGGGCTCGGGCTCGCGGAGCGCGCGCGGCGCACTGGGGCCGGTCACCCGGCCGGGACGGTCGGGACGGCACCGTGACCATCCCGCCCGGGGACGGCCGTTCGTCCGCCGCGCCTGCTGACGCCGGACACGCCACCCCGGCCGATGGCGCGTTGGGCCGCGCTGTGCCGGCTGGTGGCGCGTTGGGCCGCGCTGTGCCGGCCGGCGCCGACCAGGCGGATGCCTGGTTGGCCGATGCCGGGCTGGCAGGTGGGGCCGGTGGAGTCGACCGGCTGCGGTCGCTGGTGGCCATCGCGCTGGACGGGCTCGCGGCCGGGACGACGGCTCGCGGCGGCCCTCTGCCGCCCGGCGGGCCGGCGGATGTGACCGGCTGGGTCCACGACGCGCTGACGGGCCGAGCCGGCCCCGGTCATGCTTCGGGCGCACCCGGGGCCCGGGCGCGTCCCGTCCCGTCCCGCTGGACGCTTCCCGCCGAGGGGATCGGCGCGTCCGCCGCCCTGTCCGGGCTCGCCCGCATGCTCGCGCGGGGGGCGGTCGATCCGGCCGATCCGGCCTGCGCGGCCCACCTGCACTGCCCGCCGCTCGCCGTCGCCGTCGCCGCCGACCTGGTGGTCTCGGCGCTGAACCCGTCCCTGGACTCGTGGGACCAGGCGCCCGCGGCCACCGCGCTGGAGACCGAGGTCGTCGCCACGCTCGCCGGGCTGGTCGGGTTCGATCCCGCCGTGGCCACCGGCGCGATCACCACCGGCGGCACGGCGTCCAACCTCACCGCGCTGATGCTGGCCCGCGACACCCTCCGCGCCTCGGGCCCGGCTCCATCAGCCCCGGCTCCATCAGCCCCGGCTCCATCAGGCTCTGCTCCGCCGGGCACGGCCTCATCTCCGCCGGGCACGGCCCCATCGGGCCCTCTTCCGCCGGCCCCGGCTCCCTCGGGCCCGGTTCCGCCGGGCGCGTCCGTGGGGGGCACCGGCGCGCTGGGGCAGCCGGCCGTGCGGGTGTTCTGCTCGTCCGCGGCACACTTCTCGATCGGACGGGCCGCCGCGGTGCTCGGCCTGGAGCCGGACGCGGTGGTACCGGTCGTGACCGACGGTGCGCACCGGCTCGACCCGTCCGCCCTGGACACCGCGGTCTCGCGTGCCCGGCACGACGCCGGCCGCGTCGGCCGGCGGCTCGCCCCGGTGGTCGTCGCGACCGCCGGCACGACCGACGTGGGCGCGATCGACCCGCTGCGGGCGGTGGCCGAGGTGGCCCGCGCGCACGGCGCCTGGCTGCACGTGGACGCGGCCTACGGCGGCGGGGCGCTGCTGTCGGACCGGCTCGCCCCGCTGCTCGACGGGATCGCCGAGGCGGACTCGGTCGCCCTCGACCTGCACAAACTGGGCTGGCAGCCGATAGCGGCCGGGGTCCTGCTCACCCGGGACGCGAGCGGCTGGGCGGCGCTGGCGGACGAGGTCGCCTACCTCAACGCGGCCGACGACACGCTGGCCGGCTATCCGAGCCTGCTCGGGCGCTCGCTGCGCACCAGCCGGCGCGCCGACGCCTTCAAGATCGCCGTGACGCTCCAGGCGCTGGGACGCCACGGGCTCGGCCGGCTGGTGGACGCCTGCCATGACCTGGCCCGCCACGCCGCCGCGCGGATCAGCGCCCATCCGCGCCTGGAGCTGGCCGCGCCGGTGACCCTCAGCACGGTCGTCTTCCGCTATCTGCCAGCCGCCGCCGCCCGCCGTCCGCCAGCCGCCACCGACCGTCCGCCAGCCGCCGCCGCCGATGGCTATCTGCCAGTAGCTGCCACCGGTGGCGGCCCCGCCGCCGGCCCCGCCGCCGGTAGCGTCGACGTCGACGGGATCAACGCCCGGTTGCGGCGACGGCTGCTGGACTCCGGCCGGGCCGTCGTGGGACGCACAGAGCTCGGGCCGGACCGCTCGGTCCACCTCAAGCTGACCCTGCTGAACCCGGCTGCCACGGCGAGTGACGTCGATGCTCTGCTGAGTGCCGTGATCGAGGCCGGTGACGCCGAAGATCGGGGCTGATGTCACGGGCCGTCAGCGCTTCGGCGTATGGCTGTCGTCGTCGGCCGTCAGCGGCCGTGCGATGCTCCCGGAGCCGGGAGTGGTGGCCGCAACCCGGGGCCGGCATAAACCGGCATAGAGAGGATGGGCCGTGGGTTTCCATTCGGTCGTGCATGGTGAGCGGTACGTGTTCGCGGATCTGGCGGAACTGTTCGCCAAGGCGGGTGAGGAGAAGGCCGGCGACCGGATGGCGGGCCTCGCGGCGTACTCGCCGGCCGAACGGCTGGCGGCCAGGCAGGCGCTCGCCGACGTCCGGCTGTCGGAGATCGTCGCGACACCGCTGATCGACGACGCCGTCACCGACCTGATCGTCGGTGTCCACGACGCGGAGTGCTTCGGCGCACTGTCCTGCCTGACCGTCGGGGAGTTCCGCGATCTGGTGCTGCGGCCGGACTTTCCCGTGCGGTGGCATTCCGGCCTGGCCGGCGGGATAACGCCAGAGGTGGCCGCGGCGGTCACCAAAATCATGAGTGACCGGGAGCTGGTCATCGCCGCGAAACCGCTGCGGACGGTCACCCGCTGCCGGAACACCATGGGTGAGACAGGCGTGTTCGGAGTACACGTCCGCCTGAACCATCCGCTGGACGACCTTGAGGGCATCCTGCTGCCGGCACTGGACGGCCTGATGTCCGGCCGCGGCGACGCCGTGCTCGAGGTGGACACGTCCATGGAGTCGGCCGCCCGGCTGGAGCGGGCCCTGCGTGGGCTCGGCTCGCTCGTCAGGCAGCTCGAGGTGCCGACCCAGACCTGCGTTCTCGGGCGGCTCGTCACCCAGCTCGCCGCGATGGAGGCGGGCGCGCCCCTCGACCTGCTGTTCAGCCGGCTCGGGGGGACGGAAAGCGCGAACCGGGCCTTCGGGGTGGAGCTGGACCTGCTGGAGGCCGGCCGGCGGGCCGTTCTCGAACATCATCGGGACCGGGCCGGTGACTTCGTCGGCGACCAGGTGATGTACTTCGCGGTCGGGCAGGGCAGCGCGTTCCCGGTGGAGGCGCATCACGGCCTGGACCAGCTCACGATTTCCGCGCGGGCGTACGGGGTCGCCCGTGCCTTCGATCCTTTTCTGGTGAACTCCGTGGTCGGGTTCGGTGGTGTGGACCATCTGTCCGATCCTCGACAGGTCATCCGGGCCGGGCTGGAGGATCATTTCGTCGGCAAGCTGCTGGGCCTGCCGATGGGCTGCGACGTCTTCTGCGCCGGCCGGGCCGACGACGGCCGGAACACCGGTGACGATCTGCTGATGCTGCTGGCCGCCGCCGGCTGCAACCATGCGGCGGGCGTGCCTCCCGGCCGTCCCGTGCCCAGGCAGGCGACCGGGTCCGGCCAGGCGGCCGGCCGGGGGACGACAGGCGTCGACGACGCGATCGGGGTACGGGACCTCTTCGGGCTGCGCCCGGCTCCGGAGTTCGCCGCCTGGCTGGCCGACCGTGGCCTGTCCAGCGGGCAGGGCCTGCCCGAGCCGGCCGGCTCGCCGCGCCGCGCCGGCCGGCTCGGCGCGCCGCCGGAGCGCTGGCTCGTCGATCCGGTCAAGCCGATGGCGGCGTTCCTCGAGGACGGCCTGGACTGGGCAAGACTGTCGTAAATCCGTCCTGCCGCCGTGCGTGCCGCCACATGTCACCGCATGCCGCCGTGCATGTCGTTGTGCATGCCGCCGTGCATGTCGTGGTGCATTCGTGGTGCGTGGTGCCCGTCTTCCCACGGGTGTTCCGGAGTGGCCTGCCCGGTAGACGTCCGGAACGGGCATGGCGAACGTCTGTGCGGAGCCCGATGGCGCCTGTTGTGGCACGGTTCATAGCTTGTAATCGGTGCGTGATTACGGAAACAAGACTGATTACTGTTGGTAGTTTCCGCACGTCGAGCAATAACCGAGAGTAGTTTCGCTGGTTTTTACAGCACGTTCGCCGCTGCTGGATGCCGTCCGGCACGCACGTGTCACACCGATGGCCGTCCAGGTCTCGATCGTCTCCTGATACGTTCGCTGCACACCGATCACGATTTGCGTCACCGGAGTGGATCCGGGGGGTTGTATTCCTAGTTCGTTTCGCCGTCGTCGTGCCGTGACCGGACCAACGGGCTGAAGTTCCGCGGGCCTGGCCCACCGTGTTCCGGGCCACGGTGGTCGGCATGCTTTTCACGTGGGCCGGGCCCGCGTAACCAGTTTTCTTCCGTACCGGCGCGCACGGCGGATTCTCCCGGCCGGCGGAAGGCCCGGACCCGGAAGAGCAATAACAACACACGTCATTTTCGGTTCTCCGTCGCTCCGGGTGTCCCGGGCTTTGCCGAGCCGCCTGGACCGCCCGGAGCCGCCGAGCCGCCCGGACCAGCCGGACCGGCCTTTCCGGAGACCCGGGTGGGACCCCGGGCGCGAAAAAGAGCACGATCGCACGTTCCTCGGCCGCCCGGGCTCCGGTCGGCCGCCGAGCGGGCGGAAAAGTACGACCGCGCACTCCGCGGCCGACCGGACGGCATACGCCGGGAAACGGCATATGCCGGGAAGCGGCCGCGCCAACATTTCATACGCCGTACCGGGAAACCGGTCGCGGCAACTCGTGTACGCGGTGGCCGGCCGCGGTGGCCGGCCACCGCGAACCAGGGGAGATCAGCGGATGAGTGTGCCTGACGAGCGTGTCTTCGATGCCCACCTGGCAGACCTGGCAGACCTGGTGCCACGGCCGCGAGCTTCCTCGGCGGTGCTTTCGGCCACGCCCACCACATCCTTTCCCGGTTACCGGCCGGACGAACGGGTGGTCGTCTCGGTCGTGGTGCCCACCAGGAACGAGGCGGCGAACGTCGAGCCGCTGCTGCGCCGCCTCGACGCCGCGCTGGCCGGGCTGCCCAGCGAGGTCATCTTCGTGGACGACTCGGACGACAACACGCCTGAGATCGCCATGGGGCTGCGTCGTTCCGTCCGGATGCGGGTCCGGGTCCATCACCGGCCCGCGCCCCACCGGGCGGGTGGCCTCGGGGGAGCCGTCACCGAGGGCATCCGGTTGTGCCATGCCGACTACGCCGTCGTTCTCGACGGCGACCTCCAGCATCCGCCCGAGGTCGTTCCCGAGCTGCTTGCCGCGGCTGTCAGCGGCGATGTCGACGTGGTCATCGGCAGCCGGTACGTCAACGGGGGAAGTGCCTCGGGGCTTGCCAACGGAGCGCGCCGGCTGGTGTCCTCCGGCGCGAACCTGCTGTCCCGGCTCGTCTTCCCGCTGCGGCTGCGTGGTGTCTCGGACGTGATGAGCGGTTTCTTCCTCGTCCGGGTCGCCGCGCTGGACCTCGACCGGCTCCGCCCGGACGGCTACAAGATCCTGCTCGAGCTGCTGGTGCGCACCGGCCGGCTGCGTGTCGTCGAGGTCGGCTACGTCTTCGGTGAACGGCACGCCGGCGAGTCGAACGCGTCGGTGTCGGAGGGTGTCCGGTTCGCCCGGCGGCTGTTCTCGCTGCGGGTGCCGAGGGCGGCGAGATTCGCTCTCGTAGGCGCCTCCGGAACCCTGCCGAACATTGCCGGGACCGCCCTTCTGCACCACGCCGGAATGCATTACATGGCGGCCGCCGTGCTCGCCACGCAGCTTGCCATCCTCTGGAATTTCATCGGCTGCGACCTGCTGGTCTGGGAAGGCGGGAACCGGTCCAGGGCCCGTCGGTACGTGCCTTTCGCGGTGCTGAACAACCTGGACCTCGTCATCCGGCTGCCACTGCTCGGGCTGTTCGTCGACCGGTGGCACACAAGCGTTCCGGCAGCCACGTTCGCGACACTGGCGGTCGCTGTCTCCGTTCGTTACGTGCTGGTCGACAGGATCATCTACAGCGAGCGCCAGCGGCCGGCCCGCAGGCATTCCCGAGATGGCCGCCACGCGGCCGCCGGCGCGACGGGAACTGGCGCGATGGGGGAGGCCGAGGCGTGACCGGGCCCGGAAAACGGCGGCGGACCGGCCGGCGTCGCGTGCTCGCCGCGCTGCTCGCCACGGCCGCCGTCCAACTGGTCGCCGTCGTCGTCATAGCCCCGGAACCGGCGAAGGCCGTCACCTGCGCGCCCGAGGAATGGGCCGGCGACTATTTCGCCAACCCGGCGCTGACGGGGCCGCCGGCCGACTCACGGTGCGACGGCACCATCAGGTTCGACTGGGGGGAGACCGGTCCGGGGACCGGTGGCATCGGCGGTACGGGATATTCCGTCCGGTGGACCAGAAACGCGCTGTTCGCGGCCGGGAACTATACGTTCACGGCCACGGCCGACGACGGAATCCGGGTCTATCTCGACGACGCCCCCGTCATCGACGAATGGCGGGACCAGGGGGCGAGCACCTTCACAGCGACCAGGCCCGTCGCCGCCGGAACGCACAAGGTGACCGTCGAGTACTACCAGGGTGTCGGCGGCGGGCTGGTGCGTGCCGGCTACAGCGGGGGCGGAGATCCCGGGCCGGTACCTCCGCCGCCACCGGGTGGCTGCACGGGTGGCTGCCAGGGCTCCTGGCAGGTCCTGCCCTACCAGTCGCCGGTGCGCTCGGTGCACGCCACCGTGCTGCGCACCGGGAACGTGCTGCTCGTCGCCGGCTCCGGCAACGACGGGGCCGCGGCGACGAACAACCAGTTCGTCTCGAAGGTGTGGAACCCGACGACCGGTGAGTTCGTCGACGTGCCCACCCAGGAGGACATTTTCTGCGCCGGGCACACCCAGCTCCCCGACGGACGGATTCTGCTCGCGGGCGGGACCCTGGAGTACCCGACGCCGACCAGTAACTACAAGGGCCTGGCCATCAGCTACATCTTCGACCCGATGACGAACACCTATACGAAGATCGACGACATGCCGGGCGGCGGGCACTGGTACCCGTCCCTGGTGAACCTCGGCGACGGTTCGGTGTTCGCGACCGGCGGGCTCAACGAGAACGGCTCCGGAAACGTCGCCGTCGAGATGTTCGACTCCCGGAAGGGCCAGTGGAAGCCCTTCAACGAGGTACCGCAGACATACTTCTACTGGGGCCTCTACCCGAACATGGTGCTGATGGCGGACGGCCGGCTCTTCTACGCCGGGACGCACACCTTCGGCAACGCGCTGCCGAACACCTCGGGATCGGAGATCTACGACATCGCCACCGGGACGATCACAGATGTCCCGGGCCTGCGGGACATCGACTTCCGGGACCAGGGCGCGACGGTGCTGCTGCCGCCGGCCCAGGCCCAGAAGGTGGCCGACTTCGGCGGCGGGAACACCTACAGCGACCTCGGCCCGACCAGTCACACGGACGTCATCGACCTGCGCCAGCAGGACCCGCAGTGGACGGCCGGGCCGGACCTGCCGGCGGCCAAGATGTATGTCAGCGCCGTCATCCTGCCCGACGGAAAGGTGTTCGAGACCGGCGGGGCGAAACACAACTATTCCGAGTACGCCGTGCACGAGGCGTCGATGTACGATCCGGTCACCAACACGCTCACGCCGATGCCGGCCGACCCGCTGGCACGGATGTACCACTCGGAGTCCTTCCTCCTGCCGGACGGCCGGGTGGCGTCGATCGGGAACAACCCGGCGACCGGGGCATTCGACCTGGGTATCTCGGTCTACTCCCCCTGGTACATGTCGAGGCCGCGGCCGGCCATCACCGCCGCCGCCGAGCAGTTCGACCTCGGGTCGACGCAGAACCTGGCCGTGAGCGGGAACATCGGCCGGGTCACGCTGATCCGCCCGGCGTCGGTGACCCACCAGTCGGACCCGAACCAGCGCAGCGTCGACCTGCCGATAACCGGCACCGGGCCGAACATCAGCGTGACGGTCCCGAGTAATCCGAACATCATTCCTGCCGGTTACTACATGATGTTCGCCCAGGATATGAACGGAGTACCATCCGTGGCGAAGTGGGTGCATGTCGGATGACCCGACGGAAAATCCTTCTCAGCGCGGCGACGGTGTTTCTCACGGTGGGCCTGCTCGTCGCCGGCCTGTGGGCGGCCGGTGTTCTCGGCCAGCCGGCCGGTGCCGGCGATGATGCCCGGCCGGTCGCGGCCAAGCACACGCTCGGGGCCGGTAACCGGGATCTCAGCGGCCGGATCCAGCCGCACGGAAACGGCCGGCCGTCACCCGCGACACTGTGGGTGGACGGCTGCGACCACAACTATGTGAACGCCGGCGACAACTCGAACGTCTGCGTCCCGAAGGTCGCCCCCGGTGGTGCTCCGGTCAACTGTGCGTTCCTGCGGAAGTCCGGCTTCGGGCCGTTGAAGGTGACGGGAACGGACACCAAGAACCTGGCCGGCACCGGCGGCACCGCCCCACGCGGCACCACGGTCTGCGCCGACTAGGCCTCGCGAGTCCTCCCCGATTTCCCCGATTCCCTGGATTCCCCGGATTCCCGGCGACCGGCCGGGCCGGCCCGCCGAAATCCCGGGCGCGGAAATCCCGTCGGCCCGCACCTGTTGTCCATGGCCGGAAACGGGCCACGGGCCACGGGTCCGCGGCCCGTGGCACAGCTCTGCTGTCCCGATCCGGTCAGCCGTTCAGAAAGGCCAGGAACATGCCCCCCTGCGATGCACCGGCCGGGCCGACGCCGTGAGGCGGGCCCCGCGCGGATCCGCCGCCGTGGCGCTGCTCTGTCTGGCCGTCTGTCTGGCCGGCAGCGCCGGCTGCGCCACGGGCGAGCCCACGCACCCCGCCGGCAGCCCGCCGGTACGGCCGCCGGCGGCTGTCGCCACGGCCACCGGCGGCTGGCACGGGACCGTCCCGAAGGTCTCCCGCTCCCGGCCGTCGTTCACCCTGCTGGACACCGCCGGGAACGGTTTCGACTTCGCGCGGCGGACCGCCGGCCGGGCCACCCTGCTCTTCTTCGGCTACACGAACTGCCCGGACGTCTGCCCGACGACCATGGCCGACATCGCCGCCGCCAAACGGCTGGCCGGCACCGGTGCCGGGCCGGCGCTCACGGTCGTCTTCGTGACCACGGATCCGGGGCGGGACACCGCCGAGGTGCTCCGCAGGTGGCTCGACCAGTTCGACGCCTCGTTCATCGGGCTCACCGGCTCGCCGGCGCAGATCGACGCCGCGCAGCAGGCCGTGGGCATACCGCTCGCGCGGACGCGGCAGGCGCCCGGCGGCCAGTACGACGTGGCGCACGCGGCCCAGGTCGCCGCGTACGGCGCCGACGACGTCCAACACGTTCTCTATTTCGCCAGTTCCACGGTTGCCGACTACGCGGCCGATCTGCCGAGGCTGGTGACCGCTCCGGGAGAACGCCCGTGAGGAGGCCCGGGAGAACAGCGGGCCGTCATGCCCGGTCCTCGTGCCCGGTCCCGGGCCGTTGCCGCCCGGCCGTTGCCGCCCGGCCGTTGCCGCCCGGTCGATGCCGGCCGTTCGTACCGACCACTCAGGTAGGGATCAGTGAACCTCAACCAGGCGCTTGCCGCGCCACCGTCGCTTCACGCTTTCCTGACGAGGATGCCAGGGCAGTTGCGTCTCATCGTGGCCGGTGGGACGAGCGCTGCCGCACGGGTCGCGCTGATGGCTTTCGCCGGCTGTTTCTTCGGGGCCTGGGGACGGTCCGGCTACGTGTTTTCGGTGGCCGCCGCGACCGGCCTGCTGTGGGGCCTGGACCGCGGCTTCACCTGGCGCGGGCGCGAAGGCAGCCGGCTCAGGCTCGTCATCGCGCGGGTCTCGGCCGAATCGGTCGGCTGGCTGCTGTTCACCGCGCTGACGGAGCTGGCGGCCAGTTCCCCGTCGACGGGGCAGGCCGGCCCACGTAATCTGCTGGCCGCCGCGCTCTGCGCCCTTCTGGTGGTTTCCACGCACCTGCTGGTGTGTTACTGGTTCGTCTTCGGCTCCACTCTGACAACGGCGTCCGTCCGTGTTCTGCACGGTGTCCTGCTGCTGCCCGCGTGGCCGCCGTTCGCGGAAACGGCGCAGGCGCTGTACCGCGGTCGCGGAGACATAGCGGTCGGTATCTGGACGGCGGTGTCGCTGTCGATGCTGCTGATCGCCGGCCTGACGCTGGTGCGGGCACAGTACGGCTGGCAGCTGCCCGACCGGGTCGACCACGTCGACCTGGAGGATCAGGAGTCCCCCCGGTACACCTTCTCGCTGATCGTGCCCGCCCGGCAGGAACCCGTTCTCGGGCGCACGCTGACCCAGCTGCTCGCCGGCGACTATCCGTCGCGTCTGTTCGAGCTTGTCGTCGTCGTGTCGGACGACGACCTCGACCGGGAGACCCGCGAGGTGGCCCAGGAATTCGCCGGCCGGTACCCCAACGTACGAATTGTCACGCCCAGCGGCGCGCAGCGGAGCAAACCGCTCTCCCTCGAGGACGCGCGAAAGCACTGCCACGGCGAGCTGATAGGAATCGTCGACGCGGAGTCCCTGATCGCCCGTGGCCTGCTCGGTTACGTCAACACACTGGCCGTGCACCATCCGGGAACCGGGATCTTTCAGGGCGGCGTCCAGCTGATGAACGTCCGCGGCCCCCGCTGGCGGCGGCCGGAATCCGCCGGGACGCTGCGCGCGCTGGTCGACTGGGCTGACAGCGGGACGTCATGGTGGCGGGCCCGTAACTGCCTGGAATACTACATCTGGTTCATGTCGCGGCTGCGCTACCAGGCGAAGGCGCATTTCATCCCGCTCGGCGGCAACACCGTCTTCGTCCGGCGCGAGGTTCTCGACCGGCTCGGCGGCTGGGACGTCTCCTGCCTGACGGAGGACTGCGACCTCGGTGTGCGTGCCTCGGTGGCCGGCGTCACCACCGCGGTTTTCTACCATCCCGAGCTGACCACCCAGGAGGAGACGCCGGAAAGCCTGCGGAAACTCGTGGTGCAGCGCACCCGCTGGATGATGGGTTTCATCCAGGTCTTCCGGAAGGGCGACTGGCGCCGGCTGCCGGGCTGGCGGCAGCGGGTGCTCGCCGCCGAGCTGCTGTTGATGCCGTTCTTCCAGGCCCTGGCCGGCCTGATCCTGCCGACCTCCATGCTGCTCACGTTCTTCCTGAGCGCCCCGGTGGGTATTGTGATCATATTCTGGCTGCCGCTGCTCGCGATGCTGATGCTGACGCTCACCGAGGAGGCCGCCTTCCGGGAGTTCGCCGACGCATACCGGATCAGGG
>NZ_CAKKTL010000074.1:3958-4724 GCF_920664355.1 Protofrankia sp. CiP1_Cm_nod2 | reverse complement strand
TGACTCCGCTGGACAGCGCCCGGCTGATAGCCAGCGCGCCGGTCTACCAGCTCGTGCTGTCGCTGGCGGCGCTGCGGGCCGTCGTGCGGCTGTTCCAGCGAAAACTTGAATGGGAGAAGACGACGCATGTCGGCGCCCACCACGTGGTGACACCGGCGGTGCCGCGGCCGGCGCTCCGAAGCCACCGCGAGCCTGTTCTCACGCCCGGTGTCCCGGTCCGGTCCGGGATTCCCGCGGAATCAGTGATCGCGGCCAGGCCGGGAATTCCCGTCGGAACCGGGGTCGCCGCCAGACCGGCCAAGCCGATCGGGGAGGCCCGGCAGCCACCCGGTGAGCTCCGGGAGCCGATCCGGCAGCTCCCGGAGGTTCAGCTCCCTGAACCACGCAAGGGCCAACGGCGAAGCGAGCGTGTTTTCGCGCCGCCCGGGGCGCAGTTCCCCGAGTCGTTCGAGGGGGTTCTTTGACCACCAGCACGCTTCCGCTTCTCGACCGCGGCACCGGCACCGGCAGCGGCACGGAGCCGGCCGGCAGCCGGCGTGGCCGTCGGTTCGGCGGGTTCGTCGACTCCGTCACGGCCGCCCGCGACCGGATCTCGGTCTGGTTGCTGGCGCACTGGCAGAGCATCATCATCCTCGCCGTGGTTCTCGTCGTCTGCGGGCTCGTACACGGCATCAACCAGGACGGCTGGCCCGGCCGCATCAACGACGACGAGGGCACCTACACGGCGCAGGCATATGCCATGGAGTACTGGGGCCAAATCGCCCAC
>NZ_CAKKTL010000074.1:2966-3586 GCF_920664355.1 Protofrankia sp. CiP1_Cm_nod2 | reverse complement strand
TACACCTACTGGTACGATCATCCCTTCGGGGGATGGCTGCTCATCGCCGTCTACACGACGTTCACGCACGCGTTCGAGCGGGCGCCGACAGCGGTGGCCGCCGCCCGTGAATGTATGTTCGTCGTTCACCTGGTGAGCTGCGCGCTGCTTTATCTGCTGGGCCGTCGGCTGACGTTGCGACGGGTTTTCTCGGCCACCGCGGTCCTGTTGTTCTCGCTGGCGCCGCTCGCGGTCTGGTACCAGCGGATGGCTTTTCTCGACAACATCGCCGTGATGTGGGTGCTGGCGGCGCTGGTCTGCGCGGCATCCCCCCGGCGCAGCGCCGGCGCGGCGATCTGGGCCGGTGTCTTCATGGCCTTCGCCTTCTGGTCGAAGGAGACGAGCCTCATCCTGCTGCCGGCCGTCTATCTGCTGCTCCGCCAGCACCGTGACCGGCGGAACTGGCGTTTCGTGCGCCAGAACTTCCTCGGTTTCCTCACCGTGATCTGTGGCCTCTACGTCCTCTACGCCGTCATCAAGAACGAGCTGTTCGAGGGCGCCGGCCACGTCTCGCTGATCGGCGCGACCAGATGGCAGCTGTTCGAGCGGCCGGCGAGCGGCAGCCTGCTGACCGCGGACAG
>NZ_CAKKTL010000074.1:2180-2664 GCF_920664355.1 Protofrankia sp. CiP1_Cm_nod2 | reverse complement strand
TGGCACCCGCGGCATGGCGAGCCTGTGGCTGGGCATCGACCCCTATCTGCTGTGCGCGGGTGTCGTCGCCGCGTTCCCGGCGCTTTTCGTCAGACGTCTGCGAATGGTCGCGGTACTGCTGCTGATCCAGTTCGCCTTCATGTTCCGGAACGGGTACATGCCCTATGCGTACGTGACGGCGATGCTGCCGTTCGCGGCGCTGTGCGTGGCCGGCATGCTCGACGCGCTGCTGCCGTACTACCGGCCACCGGCCGCCGACAGCGCCCGCGGCCGCCCCGAGGCCATGGCCGGCAGCGCGCTCCACGGCCTGCCACGCGATCCGGCAGCCACCGGCGACACACATCCGCTGTCCCTGCCGGGCCCGGCCGCCACCTCACTCCCGGCAGTGGCCCCGTTCCCGGCCGCTGCCCCGCTTCCGGCCGTAGCCCCGTTCCCGGCCGTGCTCCCGGCGGTGGCCCCGCTTCCTCCCGCGGCCGAGCCTCCC
>NZ_CAKKTL010000074.1:1142-2046 GCF_920664355.1 Protofrankia sp. CiP1_Cm_nod2 | reverse complement strand
GTGCTTGCCACCTGGATACGCCTGGTGGCGGTGGCCAGCATCGTGACGGCGGGCCTGCTGACACTCCCGGACCACTGGGCGCCGAAGCTGCACACGGCACTGACCGCCGACGACAGCGCACCGAGCCGGGAGGCGGCCCGCTGGTACATCGAGAACATCCCGGACGGCAACATCGTCGTCACCGACGACAACATATGGACGGACCTGGAGCTGGCCGGCAAGAAGCCCGAGCCGATCTGGTTCTACAAACTGGACCTCGACCCAGCCGTCCGCGAGAAACTGAAGAACGGCTGGCAGGACGTCGACTACTTCATCCTCGGCGACCTGACCCCGGTCACCCTGAACAGCCTGCCCATGGTCGCCGAGGGCCTACGGAACTCGGTCGTCGTGAAATCCTTCGGCGCTCACGGCGAGATCGCCATACGCAAGGTAATCAAACCCGGCTGCCCGGCCACCCTCACAACCACCATTCCGGGCTGCTGAGCGTTCCGGCCGCCGGCGACGCCCCGTGCGCCGGCGGCCGGCCCCGGCCGGCCGACATCAGCCGGAGCCACCCCGCCCACGGATCGACTTCGCAATAGCGATCACACGCGGCCGGCCGGTCCCGCTCAGCCCGAACCCGAGGCCGTGACGGTAGATCTCCGGAATCCAGTACTGATCGTTCTCTCGGAACAGCACCCCATTGGCCTCCAACAGCCTGGCGTCGGCGGGATTCACATTCACGGTCTCCAGTGTGAAAGGCATCTTGCGGGATTCCTCGGGCAGTCCCTGCAGGTGCGTGAAGAGCATTCCGACAGGAGGATTCTCCTGTGATATTGCGCCGATCTTGTCGCGGCTGCATTCTGGGAGCGCCCGACGCATGGCGGTAGGCGTGAGAAGACGGTCCGGCCATCGTGCGACAGCC
>NZ_CAKKTL010000074.1:0-755 GCF_920664355.1 Protofrankia sp. CiP1_Cm_nod2 | reverse complement strand
AGATATGTCTGGCCGAGGTTCAGCGCCTTGGCGAGGCGCCGCAGGTCGTGGCTGCGCAGTTCCTGCGGCAGGGACTCGGTGCCCTCGTGCGCTCGTACCCCGTTTGCCGAGGTAGGCAGCCTTCAGGCCGCATTCGACGCTGTAAAACCGCAGCAGCCGCCCGCCCGGACCGGCGCTCTGGCCGACCGTGTCACGCAACGACGCGTAGGAACGCACAAGGTCCCGCACGGACACGTCCACCGCCATGTCGTAAGTCTACGGTCGGCTGGTCACGCACCCGCGTCCGCTGCCTTCCCGGCGCATCGATGTCAATGCGACCACGAAGTGCGGGAGTTGCACATGGGTATGTGATAGCGGCCGGTGACGTGGGTGAGTTGCCGGTGGCCCTCGCGGAGGCGCCGGGAGCGGACGGGGCTGGCGGGAGTTCTTATGTGTTCTTCTCGAAGATGAGGCGGAGGCCGATGAGGGTCAGGTGGGGCTCGTGGTGCTGGAGGGTTTCGCTCTCGCGGATGACGAGGGAGGCCAGCCCGCCGGTGGCGATGACCACGGGGTCGGCGTCCAGTTCGTTGGTGATGCGGCGTACCAGGCCGTCCACCTGGCCCGCCACCCCGTAGATCATGCCGGACTGGAGGCATTCGACCGTGTTTTTCCCGATCACCGAGCGGGGTGGGATGAGTTCGACGTTGCGCAGCTGCGCCGCCCGCGACGCGAGCGCGTCCAGGGCTATCTCGATGCCCGGGGCGAACGCGCCGCCG
>NZ_CAKKTL010000073.1:16298-23452 GCF_920664355.1 Protofrankia sp. CiP1_Cm_nod2 | reverse complement strand
CGGCGGCACCACCTGCCATGGGTCCGTCATGCGGTCGGAGCTTGCACTCCTAAACAAAATCTGCGTTCATTTAGACAGCAGCGGCACCGGGCCGAGGCGTTGACTACAGCCAGGAGGGTTCATGGTCGACTTCGTGCGTCCCGAGGACGACTACTTCCACAAGGGCTCGATGACGGACAGCCCCTTCTGGAACGAGAGCGCCTGGTTCCCGTTCTATGTCGCGGAGCGGAACCTCTCGGGCTTCGTCTACATGAACCACCGGCCGAACATGAACTTCTCCATGACGGGTGCGGCCCTCTGGGACCCGTCGGGCGAACAGATGTACGACTGCCTCTACCACGACTGGTTGGAGTTTGCGCCGCTCGACATCCGCAAGGACGGGACGGAGATGTTCGACTACAGCACGCCGAACGGGCTCACGCTGAAGTGCGTCGAGCCCCAGAAGACCTTCCTGATGCAGTACGACCGCGACGGCTGCCAGTTCGACCTGCGCTTCGACGCTACCATGGACGTGGCCAACGCGGGCTTCCCGGACGGCTCGCAGGAGTGGGGGCCGCACCACTATGAGCAGGGCGGCCGGGTCAGCGGGAAGGTATGGATCAACGGCGAGGAGATCGACGTCGACTGTGGATCCAACCGCGACCACAGCTGGGGGCCCCGCCTTTACAAGGACAACCCGCGTGGTGACTTTCCGTGGTTCAACGACGGGAAGGGCTTCGCTTTCCAGATGTACAACATAGGCACCGAGCCGCTGGCGACGGACCCGATCATAGGCACGATCGAGCCGGCGATCACCGGATGGATCCAGAAGGACGACAAGGTCAGCCATGTCGTCTCCGGCACCCGGCAGGTCCTCGAACGGCGCCCCGACGGAGTGCCGTGGAAGCTGGCCATCGAGGGCACCGACGGCATGGGGCGCACCATCCGCGCGGAGGGCGAGTGTAAGAACGTCCTCAAGTGGGTGCCCTGGGCCCGCTACCTGCAGTACTGGTCGCTCTGCGAGTGGACGCTCGACGACGGGAGCAAGCAGTACGGCGAGGCGATCGAGTGGTTCCCCGGAATCCAGGCGCGTCGCTTCCTGCGGGGGTTGGGCCAGTCATGATCGAATTGCTGCAGGGTGTGCGCGTCATCGAGTGCGCGATGCTGCCGACCGGTGACCAGACCAGTCGCCTGCTCGGGGATCTCGGGGCCGACGTGATCAAGGTGGAGCGCCCGGGTTACGGTGACTACCTGCGCGAGCTTGGTGATCGGATCACGCCGCAGAACAGTGTGTTCCATCTGCTCTGTAACCGCAACAAGCGCAGCGTCACGATCGACCTGCGGCAGGACGAGGGGCGCGACCTGTTCTTCAGCCTGCTGAAGACAGCGGACGTCTTTGTGGATGGCTTCGCCGGCGATGCGTGTGAGGCTCTCGGAATCGGCTACGAGGCGCAGCGCGCGGCCAAGCCGAACATCGTGTACTGCCAGGCAAGCGGCTTCGGGGCCCGCGGAGCGTACAGCCAGATCCCTGTACACGGCTACATGATGGGAGCAGTGGCCGGCCAGGAGCAGTACAAGGTCGACGAGCGGGGCGTGGTGCACCAAGTCCTCAACCCCGAGGGGCTGTACTTCTCCGGATCGATCGACGGGCCGCTGTCCACCGCACTGTACGCCGCCCTCACGACGATCGCGGCGTTGCGGCGCCGAGACCAGACAGGCGAAGGTGCCCGCATCGACGCGGCGGGCGCGGACGCGGTGCTGGCCAACCAGGCTCTGGACGCTGTGATGGCGTGGAACTCGACACGCATTACGGATCGACGCAACCCGCCTCCGCCGGTAGGCATGGACCCGCACAAGCGACCCAAGTACACCTGGTACGCGACCAAGGATGACCGGATCGTGCTCCTCGCCGCCATCGAGCACAAGTTCTGGGACAACTTCTGCAGAGCCGTCGGCCGGGAAGACCTGCTCGACGTCAAGAACACGTCGTTCGCCGTCGACTTCGCCGACGGCGGCAAGGCTGATCTGCTGGACGAGCTTGTCCCCGTGTTCAAGGAGCGCACGCTCGCCGAGTGGATGGACATCGCGCGCGCACACGACATCCCCCTGTGCCCGGCGAACTCCAAGCAGGACACGCTCGACGACCCGCACCTGCGTGCCCGCGAGATCGTGCACGAGACGACGCACCCGGTCGCGGGCCCCTACACGGGCACGGGATGGCCGGCTCCGGTCTCGGGGCAGCCGTTCGACGTGGCCCGTCATGCCCCAGCGTTGGGTGAGCAGACCGACGAGATCCTGGCCGAGTTGGGTCTTACGGCCGAACGGATCGCACGCCTGCGCGAACGACGCGTGGTTTGAGGAGTATCCCGACATGAAGCGGAATGTCTTCCAGACGGAGCACAATCTGTTCCGCGACAGCTTCCGGCGTTTCCTCGAGAAGGAGGTCGTACCTCACCACCTGGAGTGGGAGCACGCCGGCATCGTGCCGCGCGAACTCTTCCTGGCCGCAGGGGCGAACGGCTTCCTCGGTCTTGATGTCCCTGAGCGTTTCGGCGGGGGAGGGGTGACGGACTTCCGCTACAACGTCGTCATGCACGAGGAGGTGCAGGCCGCGGGCGTCAACGCGTCAGGGCTGGGGCTCTCCCTGCACAACGACACAGCTGTGCCTTACCTGCTTCAACTGGCCAACGACGAACAGGCCGAGCGCTGGTTTCCGAGGCTGGTCACGGGCGAGTTGATCACAGCGATCGCCATGACGGAGCCAGGAACCGGCTCGGACCTGGGCGCGGTGCGCACGTCGGCCGTGCGAGACGGCGACGACTACGTTGTCAACGGCTCGAAGACGTTCATCACCAACGGCATCAACGCCGACCTCGTCATTGTCGTCGTGAAGACCGATGTCACCGCTGGCGCGCGCGGCCTGAGCCTGCTGGTTGTGGAGCGCGACACCCCGGGCTTCGCGCGCGGGAAGAACCTGGACAAGATAGGCATGCACGCCCAGGACACCGCAGAGCTGTTCTTCGCCGAGGCGCGCGTCCCTGTCGCGAACCTGCTTGGCCAAGAGGGAAAGGGCTTCGGCTACCTCAGCAGGAACCTCCCTCAGGAACGCCTGGCCATTGCCGCGATCAGCGTGGCCGCGGCACAGGCGGCGCTCAGATGGACACTCGAGTACGCGCGCCAGCGCTCGGCTTTCGGGCAGCCCATCGGCTCCTTCCAGCACAGCCGCTTCACCCTCGCCGAAGCGGCGACCGAGGTGAGTGTGGCGCAGGCCTACGTCGATCGGTGTCTCGAGGCACACATCGCTGGTGAGCTCACGGCCGAGGAGGCGGCCATGGCGAAGTGGTGGTGCTCCGATATGCAGAACCGTGTCGTCGACCACTGCCTCCAGTTGCACGGTGGCTACGGCTATATGACCGAGTACCCCATCGCGCGAGCGTTTGTCGACGCGCGTGTCCAGAAGATCTACGGTGGTACCAACGAGATCATGAAGGAAATCATCGGCCGCTCTCTCGGGCTGTAAGGAGCACGCTGTGGTCATGATCGCGCCGCAGGTTGTCGCCCGCGACAACCTTCCGCAGCGTGTCCGTGTCTATGAGGTGGGCGCGCGTGACGGTCTTCAGAACGAGAAACAGGTCATCTCCACGGTGGTGAAGGCCGAGTTCGTCGAGCGGCTCGTAGCTGCCGGCCTGCGGACCGTGGAAGCGACGAGCTTCGTGCACCCGAAGTGGGTGCCACAGCTGGCGGATGCTGAGGACCTCATCGACCGCCTACAGCCGGTGGACGGGGTGCGCTATGTGGTCCTCGTGCCGAACGCCAAGGGCCTGCAGCGGGCCCTCGACCGAGGTGTGCGAGATATCGCGATCTTCGCTTCGGCCACCGAGACGTTCTCACGGCGCAATCTCAACCGCAGCGTCGCTGAGTCGATTGAGATGTTCACGCCGGTTGTGGAGCAGGCACGCGCAGCTGGAGCCGGTGTGCGCGCATATGTCTCCATGGTCTGTGGCGACCCGTGGGAAGGGAAGGTGCCTGTGACGCAGGTCGTCGACGTGGCGACGCGCCTTGTGGCGCTGGGCTGTACGGAACTCTGCCTTGGCGACACGATCGGGGTGGGGACCCCCGGCCACGTGCGCGCCCTCGTGCGCGCCCTCATCGCCGCGGGGATCGAACGGGACCAGCTCGGTGTGCATTTCCACGACACCTACGGACAGGCGCTTGCCAACGTCCTGGCAGCGCTCCAGGAGGGCGTCACGACGGTCGACAGCTCCGCGGGTGGCCTGGGTGGCTGTCCCTACGCCGAGAGCGCGACGGGCAACCTCGCCACCGAGGACCTGCTCTGGCAGCTGCACGGGCTCGGCATCGAGACTGGCGTCGACCTGCACGCGCTCGTGCGCACCAGCCTCTGGATGGCGGAGGAACTGGGCCGGCCGAGCCCGTCGCGCACTGTACAGGCCCTCGCAACCAGTGTCGGGGCAGCATGAGCACAGCAGATCTCCAGATACCGCCGGGTACGCCGCCTGCGCAGCTGCGTGAGCTGCTGCGCGGCTGGATTGCGGCCAACGCGCCCCAGGGTCTCTCCGACATCCTGGACTGGCGGGCCCGCGTCGACCTGCCGGGCTCGGTGATGCGGGCTGTCAGTGAGGAGCAGCACGCTCAGGCTCAGCGGCACCCGCTCTTCCGAGAGTGGGAAGAACGCTGTCTCCAGGCGCGTCTGGTCTGCCCGGCCTGGCCGGAGGAGTACGGTGGCCGCGGCTGGGAGGCGCCGGAGATGACGGTGCTCGACGAGGAGTTCTTCCGCGCTGGCCTGCCGCGCGTCGACCGAGTGCAAGGCGAGTCGATGGTCGGACCGTCGATCATCCTGCACGGCACCGACGACCAGAAACGGCGTCTGCTGCCTTCGATCCTGTCGGGCGAGCACCGTTACTGTCAGGGTTTCTCCGAGCCCGGTGCAGGGTCTGACCTGGCCTCGGCCCGGACCCGCGGCGTGATCGAGGGTGATGAGGTCGTCATCACCGGCCAGAAGGTCTGGACCAGTCGTTTCGCCACGGCAAATATGATTTTTGTTCTCTGCCGGACCAACACCGACGCGCCCAAGCACAGAGGCCTCTCCTACGTCATCGTCCCCTTCACACCGGGGGAGAACGGCATCGACGCCCGCCCCATCCGTCAGATGACCGGTGCGGAGGAGTTTGCCGAGGTCTTCTTCGACGGGACGCGCGCACGGCTGGACAACGTCATCGGGGGCCTGGGTGAGGGCTGGCGGGTCGTGCAGTCGACGCTGGCCTTCGAGCGCGCTGCCGCAGGGCGCGCAACGACCATGCTGGTGCAGTCGCGCGAACGAGAGCTGGCCGCGCTCGTCGAACTCGCGCGCGCCAGGGGCCGGGATCGCGACCCGGTGGTGCGCCAGCAGTTGGCCTGGGCACATACCCAGGTTCGGCTGCTGCGCGCATCGTGGGAGCGCACCGTCTCCGAGGTTGCCGCTGGACGGGAACCGGGTCCGCAGCTGTCCACGTGGAAGCTGTTCTGGAGCGAGTACCACCTCAAACTCGGGGCCTTGGCGCTGGATATCGCGGGAACCGACGCGCTACTCCGTCCAGAAGGACCTGGCCACCCGGTCGACCCCTGGCAGGACGCCTTCCTCGTGGCCCACTCTGGCACCGTCTACGCCGGGACCAGTGAGGTGCAGCGCAACATCCTCGGTGAGGGTGTCCTGAGGCTGCCTCGCGAGCCCAGGCAGGCAGGTGCCCGGTGAGCTTCTCGTTCCCGGTCGAAGCAGGCGCGGTGCTCATGTTCGCCCGCGCTCTGGGGGATCTTGACCCCCGTTGGTACGACGAGGAGTCCCCTGCCGCGCAGGCGCACGGCGGCGTGCTGGCCCCACCCACCTTCGTGGCGAGCGTGGCGCACTTCGACCCCGACTGGCCGTACCGTCCGCGCCCTGGCGTGCCCTGGCACGGGTCCGGTCGCGGTCCGGGCTTCCCGCCGCCGGCCAGCGGCAGCGGCAGCGGCAGCGGCACCAGCCTTCATGCGGAGCAGCACTATGAGTACCACCGCCCGATCCGGCCCGGGGACGTGCTCACGGTGGACCGGGAGCCCGGCAAGCGCTGGGAGAAGCAGAGCGCACGCGCCGGGACGCTTCGCTTCGAAGAGGAGATCACCCGGTTCACCAACCAGCGCGGTGAGCTCGTCGTCACAGCAATCCGTGTGCGGGTGGTCACCGAGCGACCGGTGGAAGGGTGACAAGGTGAGACTCGAACAGCTCACGGAGGGCGACAGCCACTCCCAGGTGGTCGTGCACGATCTGACGCGCACCCAGCTCGTCATGTATGCCGGCGCATCCGGTGACTTCAACCCGCTGCACACAGACGAGGTCTACGCCACACAGGTCGCCGGATACGACAAGGTCATAGTGCACGGCCAGCTCACGATGGGGCTGACCGCCAAGATGGTGGCCGGCTGGATTGACGAGGCGGATCTCAGCGCCTTCGGGGTCCGCTTCAAGAACCAGGTCTGGCCGGGAGACACCCTGACGGTCTCAGCCACGGTGACGTCAGTGACGAAGGGCCCCTATGGCCCAGAAGCTGAACTCGCACTCTCGACCACCAACCAGGACGGCGTGGAGGTCGTGAGCGGGTACGCGCGGCTGCGCGAGGCATGGACTGCGGAGGCGCGATGAGCGATCAGCCACAGGCACTCGTCGCGGGAGGCAGCGGCGGTATCGGCGCCGCTGCCTGCGAAGCCCTCGCACGTGAAGGCTTCGATGTCGCATTGACATACCGCAGCAATGCGGACGCGGCTGAGGCGGCGGCCAAGGCCGTGCGAGCGCTGGGTCGCAACGCCACGGCGCACCCTGTGGACCTCACCGAGGCAGCGGACGTCGAGGCGCTCGTGGACTCGTTCGCCCGGCTGGACACCGTCGTGTACGCCGCAGGCCCACAGATTCCCATGCGTTACGTCGGGAGCATCGACCAGGGGCTGTTCGCTGAGCAGCTGTTGCGCGATGCCGCGGCCTGCTTCAACTTGCTGCGGCCTGCAATCGCGCCGCTGCGCGCAACGAGAGGATCCGTGGTCTGCCTCGTCACGACGGTCCTCCGTCGGTGGGCTGCCCGGGACCTGCTCTCGGCGGCGCCGAAGGGCGCCGTCGAGCAGATAGCCCGTGCCATCGCGGCCGAGGAGGGCAA
>NZ_CAKKTL010000073.1:15054-15934 GCF_920664355.1 Protofrankia sp. CiP1_Cm_nod2 | reverse complement strand
GAAAGGTGTGCGCGCGAACTGCGTCGGGGTCGGCACGATCGAGGCCGGGATCTGGGAGGACCTGCTGAGCACGGGTGACTACGACGAGCGCGCGCTGAAGGCCGCCCAGCGAGCGATCGCGCTCCGCCGTTTCGGTGCGGCGGACGAGGTCGCAGAGGTGGTGGCGTTCCTTGCCTCGCCCCGCTCGTCGTACGTGACAGGACAGACGCTCAACGTCGACGGTGGGTACTCCACATAATATTCGACTCAGATTTAGGGCGAGGCGGATCAGCCCGGGCGTTTGGGGTGTGCTGATTGGCAAGATGTCGTCTGTGTCGTGTTGACGCGAGTGACGATGCCGAAGTCGGGTGCGAGAGCATGCCTGCCGGCGTGCGGGGCCTCGTAGTTGCGGTCGACACGGGCCCAGCGTCGATCCGCGGGCTGCGGACACTGGCACGGATGGGGCCGATGACCTGGTCTCGCAGGGCCGGGAGTGCGGCGATGTCGATGGCCGGGACCTGGTGGCTGGGGCCCAGGTGCGTATCCGGTGAGAGAACCGCCCCGCCATCCGCATCAGATGGGTGTTGTCCAGCAGTCGTAGTTGCCAGTCAGCAGATCGCTGTGTCGGGGCTGCGACACAGCATTTATCTACAGAACATAAAATTAACTACAAAAAATCAATATTCTGTCTCCAGGGGACTATTGATGTTGAAAATGATTTCAAGATCTATTTAGAAGGCCTGGGCGTGCGCACGACCGAGCGGTCCGGGTGTTTGACAGTGGCGCGAATCACGCTATGCTGCATCGAAACTAGCAAAATTTCATTAGATTCTTGTTGATCATCGGCTAGCCCCGTGAGGCGTACAGGCGCTCGGCAGATGTCCTCCCTGGTCCCGAGTGC
>NZ_CAKKTL010000073.1:11200-14666 GCF_920664355.1 Protofrankia sp. CiP1_Cm_nod2 | reverse complement strand
TCATACTGTCGGACGCCCTAGCCGCGGATCCACGACTCGCATCCCGACTGGTCGATCCCCAGCAAGACGAACAACGCCTGATGTCAGGGTCCACCGGTCCGCTGATCTCGCTCTTCGCGACCACCGGGGCTGTAGCTGAAGGGAAATTCTCAGTGCTGAGAGCAACTGTGCCGACCTGCCTGAGCCGGTCCACGGGCCGTCGGTGCGCGCTGCCGGCCGCTTCGGCTTCCGGCAGGCGCGTTCCGGCTGGTGATCGTTTTTGTGCCGGCGTTGCGCCCCAGGCGGTGTGCCCTTTATGGCTATGATCTCGCTTACCAGAATCGCCACACCGATCGGCAACTTCTTCGCGTTCACGCTCGACACGTTCGTCGCCGTTTTCCGGCGGCCGTTCCAATGGCGCGAGTTCATCCAGCAGACCTGGTTCGTCGCCAGTGTCTCACTCGGTCCGGCCATTCTGCTGGGTATCCCGTTCGTCGCGCTGGTCACCTTCCAGTTCAACCTGATCCTGTCGGAGCTTGGCGCGATCGACCTGAGCGGTTCCGGATCGGGCCTCGCCACGATCACCCAGATCGGCCCGGTTGCGACGACGTTCATCATCGCCGGAGCCAGTTCGACGGCCATCTGCGCGGACATAGGCGCTCGCCGGATCCGTGAAGAACTTGACGCGATGATGGTCCTGGGCATCGATCCCATACAGCGGCTGGTCGTGCCCCGGATGCTCGCGACCGCCCTGTGCGCGTTTCTGCTCAACGGCGTGATGATCCTGATCGGCCTGACTGGTGGGTTCTTTTTCGCGGTCTTCCTCCAGGAAGCCAGTCCAGGGCAGTACGTGGACTCGATGAAGCTTCTGGTCGGGTTCGCGGACCTGGTGCACGGTGAGCTCCGGGCTGTCGCCTTCGGTGTGGTCGGTGCTCTCGTCGGCTGCTATCGCGGCATGACCTGTGCCGGCGGCCCACGCGGTGTGGGCAACGCGGTGAACGAGACTGTGGTCTACACCTTCCTGGCGCTGTTCCCGCTCAACATCCTGTTGACCCAGGTGCCGTACTCATTGGGGATCGTTGGAGGGAACCACTGATGGCTGGAGGATTTCGGCGTGGTCTGGTCCACGTCTTTGGTGCGCCATTGCGGCTGCTGGACGACCTGGGCCGCCAAGCCTCATTCTACGGCCAGGCACTGGCCTGGACGCCAAAGGCGGTCAAGGATTACAAAACTGAGCAGGTCAGACTGATTGCCGAGGTGGGGATGAGCACTGGCGCCCTCGCGGTGATCGGTGGTTCGTCGATCATAACACTTTTCATCACACTGTTCGCCGGTGTCACCGGCGGGGTACAGACCTTCGATGCGTTGAAGAACCTCCAGCTCGAGGCGCTCGGTGGATTCGCCTCTGCCATCATCACCCCGCGGCTGCTGACACCGATCGTTGCCGGTGCCGCGCTTGCCGCGACGGTTGGCAGTGGCTTCACGGCGCAGCTCGGTGCAATGCGAGTCGCCGAGGAGATCGACGCTCTCGAAGTGATGGCTGTGCGTTCGCTGCCCTATCTGGTCACGACTCGACTGGTCGCCGGAATGATCACTATCATTCCGATTTTCGCGATGGCCATGGTCGGTGGATGGATCGGTTGGAAGGTGACCCAGGTCAACTTCTTCGGGCTTTCCGAGGGTACCTTCAACCACTATATGAACACGTTTATGCAGTGGCAGGATGTCATGTTCGCGTTCGCGCAGGCCGTGGGTATAGCGATAGTCATCATTCTGATCCACACCTACTATGGCTACACTGCCTCCGGCGGCCCGGCTGGTGTCGGCCAGGCGGTCGGGCGCGCGGTGCGGACCTCGCTCATCGCGGTCATGACGATTGAGCTGTGCATCGCGATGGCGTTGTACGCGAACTCCGACGCGTTTCGGATCTCGGGGTAGCGCTGTGCAGACATCGATGTTCGGTCGGGTGCGGCTACGGCTTTATGCGTTGATACTCATCGCGGTCGTGAGCGGCTTTGGTGCGCTGTGCATCGCCGCATACCGGCAAGCATTCATCAGCACTGTGGATGTCACGCTGCGCGCCGACCGCACCGGACTGCAGATGTATCGAGGTAATCGGGTGCAGCTGCGCGGTGTCGACGTGGGCCGTGTCGGGTCGATGACACGCACCGAGGACGGCCGAAGTGTGCTGATCACGCTCAAGATGGATCCCGACAAGATGAAGGACATCCCGGCTAACGTTGGAGTCCAGCTCAACCAGCTCACGGCGTTCGGTGCGAAGTCGGTCGAGCTGACCTATCCCGAGCATCCCACCACGCGCACCCTCCAGGCTGGTGACCAGGTCGGCGGGGACCGGGTGGCCGTCGAGGTCAACACACTGTTCGATCATCTCCAGCGCATCCTGGACACCGCCTCGCCGGCGAAGGTCAGCGCGGTGTTGGGGAACCTGGCCGGCGCGCTGCAGGGGCGCGGTGACGAGCTCGGGCAGACCGGCGCCGACCTCGCCGCCTATCTGAACAAGTTCAACGAGAACTTGCCGCAGCTGCAGAATGACTTTTCCAGGACGGCTGATGTCGCCAACCTCTATGCCGACATCGCCCCGGACCTGTCACACATCCTCGAGAGCGTAACGGTGACGAGCCGGACGCTGGTCGAGCAGCAGGCTCAGCTCGACTCCTTCCTGTTCCAGGTGAGCAAGACCGGAAACCAGGGCGGTGTCTTCTTCGGGCAGAACGCTGATGCTCTGGTGAGTGTCGTACAGAACGCGTTACCCACGACGGCTTTGTTGAAGCGGTACTCGCCGGAGTTCGCCTGCCTGCTACAGGGCATCGACAAGGCGGACAAGCAGATGATTGCCACGCAGGGGAAGGTGCCCGGCATCACCGGTCTCGTCGCCATCGAGCCGGGAGACGTCACGTACAAGAACCCGCGGAACCTCCCGAGCATGTCCGCCGACATCGGCCCGCAGTGCTATGGGTTGCCCAATTACGACGGGCGCGTGGTGCCGGCGGAGGCCACAAAGGACTTCGACAAGGGTGGTGAGGCGAACCCGTATCCCGGTGACAACCGGCTGCGTATGGGAGATCCGCCGCTGGTCGTGCAGTTGTTCGGTCCGTTGGCGGGCGTGCCATTGACGGACCAGGAGAAGGCACGGCTGCAGGGAGGTGCGCGGTGACAGGGGGCAAATCCGCGCTGGCCATTACCGGGCCTCTGATCAAGAGTGCGATCTTCCTCGTCGTGACCCTGTTGGTCCTCGGGTTCATCTCGATTGAGCTCGGCCAGCGCTTCGGACTCGACGACACCCGCCGCTACTCCGGAGTCTTCAGCGACTCCTCCGGCCTCCGGCCCGGCCAGACGGTCCGCATCGCCGGGGTGAGGGTCGGCACGGTGCACGACGTCAAGGTCCAGGACAGCGCACGCTCGGTCGTGGCCTTCGATGTCGACGCCAGTCGGCAGATCCCGCGGAACGCGCGTCTGGCAATCCGCT
>NZ_CAKKTL010000073.1:0-10820 GCF_920664355.1 Protofrankia sp. CiP1_Cm_nod2 | reverse complement strand
ACCTCAACCTCACCGGTGACCGGTTTCTCGAGATCCAGGAGGGGGACGGGCCATCCGCGCCACTAGCCAAGAATGGCATGATCCCGATCGGGCAGACCGCTCCCGCACTGGACCTCGATGTGCTGCTGGCCGGATTCAACCCACTGTTCGAAGGCCTTGCTCCCGACCAGATCAACAGCCTGTCCACCGAGATCGTGTCGGTGTTCCAGGGGCAGGGCGGGACGATCGACTCATTGCTGAAGCGAGCGGCGTCGCTGACGAACACTCTCGCGGACCGTGACGTGGTGATCGGGCAGTTGGTGGACAACCTCAACATCCTGCTCGGCACGCTCGACCAGCACGGGCCGCAGTTGAAGGTCACTATCGACCGGCTCCAGACGCTGGTCAGCGGCCTGGCGAACGATCGCGGCCGGCTCGGCGACTCGCTCGCCGGCTCGAACCAGCTCGTGACCTCCCTCAGCGATCTGCTGACGAAGGTCCGCGGGCCGCTGCGCGACACCGTCACCCAGCTCGACCGAGCCGCATCGCAGGCGAACGCAGGCGAAGCCGACATCAACGCGGCCCTGAGCATGCTGCCCGGCGCCTACCTGCGCATCGGCCGACTCGGCGCGCGAGGCAGCACCTACGGCCTCTACGTGTGTTCGCTGCGACTGAAACTGACCGGCCCCAACGGCCAACCGTTCTACACCCCCTACATCGGTCCGGCCCCCAACGCGGACCGCTGCAAGTTCGGGACCGCTCCACTGGAAACCCCGGCACAGCGTGAACAGAAGCAGAAGTTGAGCGGTGGTGCGCGATGATGATCAAATTTCGGGAGCGCAACCCGGTAACGATCGCGGTGGTCGGCATCGCGGCGCTGGTTGGTCTGCTGTACGGGTCGTTCCAGTTGGCAGCGTTGCCGATCATCGCCGGCGACAGCTACTCGGCGATGTTCACCGAGGCCGGCGGCCTCCGCGCCGGCGACACGGTGACGATGGCGGGCACGAAGATCGGCAAGGTCACCGATGTCGGACTGAAGGGCAATCAGGTCAAGGTCACGTTCACCGCGAAAGGCGTGATACTGCGTGACCAGTCGACCGCCCAGATCAAGACCGAGACCCTGCTCGGCGAGCGGCGACTCGGGATTGTCTCCACCGGCACCCGGAAGATGTCTCCGGGCGATGCGATCCCGTCCTCGCGTACACAGGCGCCATACAGCCTCACGCAGGGCCTCGAGGATCTGACCCGGCATACAGGCGAGATCAATGTCGATGACGCCGGTCAGGCGCTCGACACGCTCAGCCAGGCCTTCGCGCAGACCTCCGGCGACATCGGCCCGGCCATGGAGGGGATCACGCGTCTGTCTCATACGGTGGCCTCCCGAGACCAGGCGCTGTGGGAGCTGCTCCAGCACGCGCAGCAGGTCACCGGAGTACTGGCGGGCACGTCAAAGCAGCTCACATCGCTCGTACAGGACGGTAATCTCCTGCTGGCCGAGCTCAACGCCCGGCGGAACACCATCCAGCAACTGCTCAACCGGACTGTCCAGCTCACCAACGAAATCGTGGGTTTCACCGGCGAGCAGCGCGACAAGCTGAAGCCAGCACTCGACAAGCTCAACCACACCATCGGGATTCTGCGGAGCAACGAGGGTAACATCATCTCCGCGATCCAGCGGGTCTCGACCTTCATCACGGGTCTCGGCGAAGGCATCGCCTCGGGACCGTTCTTCACCGGTGTCGCCGATGTGGGCGGACTGGGAGTCTTCCCGACGGCACAGTTCATTCCGGGGCTGGCCGTTCCGTCGCCGTTCCCGCAGCAGCCGGCGCCATCCCTGCCTGTTCCACCGCTCGGCCAGGTCATTGGTCAAGGAGTGAACTGATCATGCGACGCTTCATGGGCGCCACCCAGGGTAGGCGTAGGATCGTTTCCCTCCTGGCGGTGCTCGCCATCGCCGCCGGCGCCTTCTCCTTTTTCGTCCTTAACGGGCACAGATCCGGTACCGCCTACTTCGCGAGCGTGAAGAACATCTACCCGAAAGACCGGGTACGGATCCTCGGTGTCGACGTCGGTGAGATCACTGCGATCAGTCCCGAGCCTGGCCGGGTCCGAGTGGATTTCAGCTACGACAGCAAGTACAAGCTCCCGGCGGATGTGCAGGCCGCGATCGTCTCACCAACACTGGTCGCGACCCGCTTCCTGCAGCTGACCCCGGCCTATAACGGCGGGCCTACGTTCCCCGACAGGGGCACCATTCCCCTGGAGCGGACCGCGTCACCGCTGGAGTTCGACGACCTCAAGTCCGAGCTGGAGAAGGTCTCGGCGGCCTTCGGGCCTGCTCCTGACGGCAGTCAGGGCGTGCTGGGCCGATTCCTCGACACAATGGCCAGGAATGCGCAGGACGGCCAGGGCGCGAAGTTCAACGCAATGATCAGGGAAGCTTCGGCGGCGGCGCAAACTCTGGCCTCCGGCAGCGACGATCTGTTCGCGACCGTGCGGAACCTGCAAACCTTCGTCACGGCCCTCGGCGCAGTCGATCAGCAGATCGTCGAGTTCAACAACCAGTTGGGCTCGGTGTCCGAGGTGCTGGACGAGAACAGGAACGCGTTCACTCAGGCGATCACCGGAGTCAACGACGCCGCGGTACAGGTGGACCAGTTCCTCGCGGAGAACGCCCAACCCCTGGAGACCTCGGTCGATCAGCTGGGTCAGCTGACCCGGAGCCTGGCCGGCATGCGTGATGACATCGCCCAGGTGCTGCACGTCGGGCCGAACACGTTGACCAACCTCTGGCAGATCTTCTCGCCACGTAGCGGTGCCTACACCGGCGCTCTCGCCGTGGACAACCTCAACAACCCCGCCGACCTGGTGTGCTCGGCCTACGCGGTCAACCTCACCCAGAACCCGGGCGACGCCGCGGCGGCCTGTGCCAACTACCTGGCCCCGCTGCTGCAGGTCCTGCGCGTCCAGCAGCCGCCCATCGGCGTCAACCCGCTCGTAGTGCCCGGCGGCGGTGGCCCCACCGAACGGCCGGGCGTCGACCCACCGCCGAACGCCACCGCGAACAACCAGGGGCTGTTGCCCGACCTGGGCCTGCCCGGCCTGGGTGGTCTGCTCGTCCCGCCGTCTGGAGGCAGATGATGAGGCGGCTGCTGCGCTGGCCCATCCTTGCCATGGCCGCGGGCCTCGTGCTTACTGGTTGTAATTATCAGGGGCTCAACGACTTCACCCTGCCCGGTTCGGAAGGCTCGCGGCCGGGCTCCTACGAGGTGAAGCTCGAGATGGCCGATGTCGGTGATCTGGTGCCCAACAACCCGGTCCGGCTGAACGACATCAACGTGGGGACGATCAAGTCCATCCAGCTCGACGGATGGCACGCCCTCGTCACGATCAGGCTCAACCCCGACGTGGTGCTGCCGGCGAACGCGACGGCTCGGGTGGGTCAGGCTAGCCTGCTGGGCGCGAAGTACATCGAGCTCGACCGTCCCGCGGAGGGTGAGACCGGCAGGCTCGCGCCGGGTTCGACGCTCGGGCTCGCGCAGACCGGGAAGTACACCGGCACCGAGGACCTCCTGGCCTCGGTGGCGTTGCTGCTCAACGGTGGCGGGCTTGCGAACCTCAAGACGATCACCACGGAGTTGAACCGGGCACTCGGGGGACGGGAACCACAGTTCCGTGATCTGCTCACCCAGCTGAACACGTTTGTCACCGGGCTCGACAAGCAAAAGGGCGACATCGTCCGCGCGATCGACGGGCTCGACCGGATGGCCGGCAATCTGGCGTCCTACAACGGGCAGATCCAGTCCGCGCTCGACAACCTGCCCCCCGCACTCGACGTGCTGAACCGGGAGCGGATCAATCTGGTCAACACCCTGCAGTCGCTGTCGAACTTCGGCGACGCCGCACACGACGTGGTCAGCCGGGGCGGTGACGCGCTGGCCCAGAACATCGACAACCTGGGGCCTTCGTTGAAGGGGCTCGCCGACGCGGGCCAGTCCCTGACCAATTCCCTGGACATGATCGGGACCGCCCTGTTCCCACTCAAGACGTTCGGCGACGTCATCAAGGGCGACTTCGCCAACTTCTACATGACCCTCGACCTCACCCTGGGCACACTCGACCGCAACTTCCTGACCGGCACGCCGTTCGCGGGCCAGCTGGGCAACATAGAGAAATTGCTCGCGGCCGGGATGGGGGTGGCTGGTCAGGCAGTGAACCCGCTGACGGCGCCGGTCCTGCCGAACGGCGTCCCCGGCGTCACCGGGCCGGCACTCGAAGGCGGCACCAAGCCGGTACCAGCGGATCAACGCGGGGTGGAACCAGCCAGGCCGCCAGCCCAGCCTTCGCCGACGCCGTCCCCGACACAGCAACCGAACAGCGGTCTCGGAGACCTCCTCAATGGGCTCCTGGGCGGGGGAACAGGCCGATGATCACCAGATTCGTGCGTTTCCAGCTTGTGGCGTTCGCGATTCTCACCCTGGCCGCGACACTCATGATCGCATTGGTGTACCTCCGGGTTCCGACGCTCCTGGGCGTCGGCCAGATCCAGGTGACGGCCGACTTCCCGTCGACCGGGGGCCTCTACCCCAACGCGAACGTTACTTACCGCGGCTATACCGTCGGCAAGGTCAAGAAGATCGACCTCGTCCCGACGGGAGTCCGAGCAACGCTGTCCATCGACAAGGACAAGGCCCCGCCGCGCGACAGCCGGGCCGAGGTGCACAGCGTCTCGGCGATCGGCGAGCAGTATGTCGACTTCGTCCCGACCGCGAACCCCGGCCCTCCGATCCGGCACGGAGATCGGATCGACATGCGGCAGACCAGCACTCCGCCCCCGATCGCGTCCGTGCTCGACAGCGTGGACGACCTCGTCACGTCGCTGAACCCACACAGTCTCACCACCGTGCTCGACGAGGCCGCCGCGGCCTTCGACGGACTTGGTCCGGATCTCGGGCGGCTGGCCGACAACACCAGGGCACTGCTGGACGCCGCGGACACCAATTACGAGCCGACCCGGCAGCTGATCCAGAACGCCCCGGCTCTGCTGGACGCCATCCGGCAGAGCGATCCGTCCATCCGGCAATGGGCGGATGACCTGTCGTCATTCACCGGCACGCTCGCGAAGGACGACCCGCAGATCCGGGCGATGCTGGCGAATGTGCCCCCAGCGGCTGGACGGGCAGGCGACCTTCTCCAGCAGCTGAGCCTGACCACGCCAACCCTGCTCAGCAGCAGCGACGTGCTGGCCAAGCTGGCGAAGGCCTACCACGCTCCCATCGAGCAGATCCTCGTCGTGTATCCGCTGCTGACAGTCGAGAACCTCACGACGGCCCCCGAGTACCTCTCGCCCGGGGTCTTCAAGTTCAACCTCGAGACCAACGTCAACCCACCGGTGTGCATGGACGGATGGGTACCGGAGGGCCAGCCGGGCGGTCCGCGTCCGTCGAGCATCATCAGCGATGAAGAGCTGCCTGCGAACTCGTACTGCAAGCTGCCCCAGAACGACCCGCGAGTGACGCGGGGAGCGCGCAACCTGCAGTGCTTCGAGCCGGGTTCTCCACCAGGACGGCGAGCAGGGACGATCCAGGGGTGCCGGGGCGATGGCGAAAAGCCGATTACAGGGAAAGGCGTGTTCGTTCCCGGCGAGACCGGTCTCGGCGGGATCACTGTCCTCGAGGGTCCCCTCACGGTGCTCGGGGTCGTCGGATCACCACCGCCTCAGCAGAGGGAGTTGACATGGCAAGGACTACTGATCGCTCCGGCCGAGCGGTGACGTTGTTGACCCACGACGCGCCGGCGGCCCTGCCGAAACACGGTGCCGAGGAACCCGCCGAAGATACGAGGGAAAGCAATCCCAGGTCCACGACCAGGGACGCGAAGACCGGAGACGAGGTCCGGACACTCGCCGAAGAACAGCCGGACGAGGCATTCGTGGACAATGAGGGTGGCGGCGAGCTCCCGAATCCGGACGGTCCGGTCAGCGATGATCCGGTCTCGGTGACGCTGGCATCCGCGGCCAAAGGATCGCGTCCGCTCAGGCGGGGGCGGGCGTTCCGGATAGCGTTGGTGGCATTGTCGGTGCTTGTTGTCGTACTTGTGGCCACCACGGTTGTGTTCAGTCTGCGCTGGCAGAACGGCCACGCCGTCGATGCCCGTCGCGCCGATGCCGTGGCCGCCGCTCGTCAGGTGGCGCTGAACCTGACCTCGATCAACTTTGGCACCGCGGACGCGGACGTCAACAGGCTCGTCTCGAGCGCGACCGGTGACTTCCGCAATCTGTTCACCCAGAACCTCGATTCCTACGTCGATATCGTCAAACAGAACCAGGTCGTCACGACCGGCCAGGTTACCGAGGCCGGCGTACAGGACATCAACGCGAGCATCGCACACATTATTCTGGCCGTGCAGTCCACCGTGCGGAACACGGCGGTGCCGAACGGCGAGGTCAGAACCTACCGAATGGCGCTACAGATGGAACATCACGGCGACGGATCCTGGCTGGTCTCACGAGTGGATTTCGTGCCGTGAGGGCCTTACGGAAAGCCTTACGGAAAATGGTGGCGATTGGAGACCCCCGGGCAATCTGGCGAACCGCGCATCGGTATCCGCGAACGGTTCTCATCGGGCTCGGGTCGCTCACGGTCGTACTCGCCGTTGGGCTGGGCATCCTGGTGCTGGCGACCGATCGGCACAACACGGTCGAGCAGGCCAGGGCGGATGGTAGGACGGCCGGCGAGAAGATGGCTGTGACCCTGCTGTCCTACGATTACCGTTCTTCAGTGTCCGATCTTGGAAAACGTGACGATCTGCTGACCGGGCACTTCAGGGACGAGTACTCCGCGCTCATGCGGGACACCGTCATGCCAGCAGCGGTCAAGCAACAGGTGACGACCCAGACGAGCGTCGCGGCGTCCTCGGTCATCTCCGCTGACAGTCCCGACAAGGTGACCATGCTGCTCTTCCTCAACCAGACTACGCAATCGGTGGCGAGCAAGAATCCCGTACTCAACGGTAGCCGGGTCCGGATGGCCCTCCAGCGGGTCAGTGGGCAGTGGCTGGTCGCCGAGCTCACCCCGGTGTGAACGCCGACGCTCACTGTGTAGTGCCACGTATAGGGGGATCGATGACCGGTGTTGAAGTCGAGATCAGGAATCTAAGCAAGTCGTTCGGCAAGGCGAACATCTGGAGTGACGTCACGCTGACCCTGCCCCCGGGCGAGATCAGCGTGCTGCTCGGGCCGTCGGGCACTGGAAAATCGGTGTTACTCAAGTCTATCATCGGTCTATTGAAGCCCGAAAAAGGTAGTATAATCATCCATGGCACCGACTTGATCCGATGCTCCGAGAATCGGCTTTATGAGCTGCGTAAGCTTTTCGGTGTGCTGTTCCAGGACGGTGCGCTGTTCGGTTCCATGGACGTCTACGACAACACCGCGTTTCCGCTGCGGGAGCATACTCGTAAGTCCGAGACCGAAATCCGTAGGATTGTCATGGAGAAACTCGATCTGGTCGGGCTCACAGGCGCGGAGAACAAGCTCCCCGGAGAGATCTCCGGCGGTATGCGCAAGCGCGCCGGTCTGGCCAGAGCGCTCGTGCTCGATCCGGAGATCGTGCTCGTCGACGAGCCGGACTCGGGACTCGACCCGGTTCGTACGGCCTATCTCAACCAGCTCATCGTCGACCTGAACGCTCAGATGGATTCGACGTTCCTGATCGTCACGCATCACCTGGGTACGGCGCGGCAGCTGCCGGACAACATCGGGATGCTGTTCCGCCGTAACCTCGTAATGTTTGGTCCCCGCGAGGTGTTGCTGACTTCGGAGGAACCCGTGGTCCAACAGTTCCTGCAGGGCCGCCGAGCCGGGCCCATCGGAATGTCGGAGGAGAAGGACTCGGCGCAGATGCAAGCTGAGATGGCGCAGCTGCGCGAGCAGGGAGCCGCGGCACGGGACGACATCACGTTCGTCGACCCGCAGTACGAACCAAGTGCCGGCCTACCCGAGCGGCGCGCCGTTCAGCGGCGCAAGGACCGGGTCATGAAAATGATGCATACCCTGCCATGGAAGGCGCAGCAGGCTATTCGTGAGTCCTTGACGGAGGATGATCTCGTTCGTTACGAGATCCCGTGGGATCCAGGTTCCACCGAAGTCATCAAGGTGCACAGGCCGTTTCCGATCCAGTGAATGGCCGTCCGGCCTTCGAAAGAGGCACATCGGTGGGTACAGGGATGACGAGCTTGATCCTGCGTGCGGCAGTCGGCACGACAATGATCGCGCACGGAGTCAAGCATGGCAGGACGATCCAGGGAACCGCGGACTGGTTCCAGATGATCGGGTTCCGCGAGCCGGAGCTGCAGGCACGGCTGTCCGCCGTGGTGGAGGTTGGCGCCGGCGGCGCACTGCTGGTGGGGGCCGGCACACCCCTGGCCGCCTCGGCGGTTGTTGGGACCATGGGGGTGGCCGCCCGTTCCGTGCACGTCCGCAACGGCTTCTTTATTACCGCGGAGGGCTATGAGTACGTGCTCAACCTGGCCGCCGCCGCCGTGGCCCTGAGCACACTCGGCCCGGGCCGGTTCAGTGTGGACCGTCTGTTCAAGCATGCTGACGACCACCCGAGCGTGCGTCGCGGGCTGTTGACCGCGGGGATCGGGCTGGGCGCTGCCGCCGTCCAGTTGGCCGCGTTCTGGCGCCGTCCGGCATGAGGGGTGGTGTCGATGAACAGACGGCGCGGTCAGACGGCATGACGGCGTCGTTGCACCCAGCAGCGTCGGCAGAACAGACGCTTCCCGCCCGCGACCGCGTGGTAACCCGAGCTGTTCTGGAACGACACGCTGCCGAACGGCCCGATGCGCTCTGCGTGCTCGGCCCTGATGGCGAGCGATGGACCTGGGCGCAGGCTCTTGACGAAGCCTATCGGTCGGCGACGGCACTGGCGGCACGTGGAGTCGGCCGCGGTGATCACGTTCTGCTCTTTCTGCCGAACGGGCTCGACTGGCTGCGCGCCTGGTGGGGGACCAGCGCCTTGGGCGCGGTGATGGTGACCGTGAACGTCGCCTACCGCGGGGAGAGTCTCCGGCATGTCTGTGCCGAGTCGGGCGCTTCGGTGATCGTCACCGACGGTGTCCTCGGTGAGCGGCTGGCCGGGCTCGGGCTCGACATCGTCCCGGTGTCCCCTGCTGAGCTGCGCGCCGGGACCGTCACGGAACCCGTGCTCGACCCGCCCCTCGAACCCTGGGACGTGCACGCCGTGAACTTCACCTCCGGCACGACCGGTCCGGCCAAAGGCGTCCTGACCCCGTATCTCGCCACGTACATGGGCGGGGTCAACGCCATGGGTGAGGCCGGTGGTCTGAGCGCCACCGATCGCTGGCTGGTCGACACTCCGCTGTTCCACGTGAGCGGACAGATGACCGCGCTGGTCTGCCTTTCCGCAGGGGCGAGTATGGCGGTGCGGGAGCAGTTCGCCGGTTCCCGCTACTGGGATGTCGTCGCGGAGACCGAGGCCACCCATGCGTTGCTCGTCGGCACCATGGCGGCGTTCCTGCTGTCTCGGGAACCGAGCGCGGCCGAGCGAGCGCACCGGCTGCGGGTAGCCGTACTGGCCCCGATGGTCGCCGACCCCGTCGCGTTCCGCGCACGGTTCGGTGTGGCACAGCTGTGCTCCGTCTACGGTCAGACAGAGATCAGTTCACCGCTGCTGGTGCTGCCCGGGGCCGAGATCGTGCCGGGCAGTGTCGGGCGGCCACGGCCCGGCGTTGAGCTGCGTATCGTCGATGAACATGATCTGCCGGTGGCCATCGGTGAGATAGGCGAACTGGTGGTCCGCACGGACCGGCCATGGGAGATGAACGTCGGTTACTTCCGGAGGCCCGAGGCCACGGTGGCGGCTTGGCGCAACGGCTGGTTCCACACCGGCGATGCGTTCCGATGCGATCAGGAAGGCAACTACTTCTACGTCGACCGCATGCGCGACACCCTGCGGCGGCGGGGCGAGAACATCTCCAGCTTCCAGGTGGAGGCCGAGGTGATGGCGCACCCGGATGTCCTTGAGGTCGCGTGCGTCGGCGTGCCGGCGGAGTTCGGCGAGCACGAGGTCAAGGTCTTCGTCGTCCCCGTCGAAGGCCGCGTCGTCGATCCAGCTGACTTGATTGGCTTCCTTGTTCCGCGGCTGCCGCGGTTCATGATCCCGAGGTTCGTCGAAGTGGTTGCCGAGCTGCCGAAGACCCAGACACTGCGGGTGCGGAAGTTCGAGCTGCGTGACAGACCGAACACGGAGGCGACGTGGGATCGCCAGGCGGCGGGCGTCGCCCTGCCCCGCTGATCCCACCGTGGAACGGTTCAACCGGATCCTGCTCGAGGAATGGGCCTACGCCCGCGTCCACACCAGCGAGACCGAACGCCGTGCTGCGCTGCCCGGCTGGCTGCACACCTACAATCACCAGCGCTGCCACACCGCGTTCGGAGGTCATCCGTCCGTCAGCCGTATCCCCAGCCTCACGGGACAGAACAACTGGAGCGCCGGTCACGTAACCATACGTGGCTTGGCGAACGGTGACATGCGTCGATGAGTGCCGGCCATCGAGAAGATCGGCGCGACCTTGTCGATGTGTACGCCAATTTGACCGACAAGCGTGCACACCGACAAAGTCGTTTGGATCATGGCTCGTGCGGGTAGTTGCGGACGGGTCCCGTACTACTTGACCGGCGTTCCTAGGCGCCCAGCCCGAGGGCCGCCGCGAGCAGTTCGCGGTGTGCGGACGGGCTTCCGAGAAGGGCTTCGGACCCCTTGGCGCGCTTGAGGAACAGGTGCGCGTCGTGCTCCCAGGTGAAGCCGATGCCTCCG
>NZ_CAKKTL010000072.1:23396-24154 GCF_920664355.1 Protofrankia sp. CiP1_Cm_nod2 | reverse complement strand
GGGACGCTGACCGTCAGCCAGCGCATGAAACCGAGATCCACATCGGCGGTGATCTCCAGTCCGAGCTTGCCGACGTAGAAGTCCACGGCCTGGTCCTGGTCGAGGACGTAGACGGACGAGTGTGTGATGGCGTTGAACATGCCGGCAACGCTACGGAGCTTCGCCCCGGCCCGCTTCTCCGAAACTGCTCGGTCGTTCCCCACCGCTCGGTCGTTCCCCGAGGCTGCTCGGCCGCAGCCACGCCATTCCGAAACAGGTCGGTACCGCTGGCGGGGCCGGCGCCGCCCTCGTCCGCCGCCGGTACGCCGACGGTGACTCGCCGACGACGGCGTGGAACGTCCGGCTGAAGGTGCCGAGGCTGGTGAAGCCGACGTCGAGACAGATGTCGGTCACGCCGCGGTCGGTCTCCCGCAGCAGCGCCATCGCCCGCTCGACCCGGCGCCGTTGCAGGTAGCGGTGCGGCGTCTCCCCGAAGGTGCTCCGAAACGCCCGGATGAAATGCGCCGGCGAGACGAACGCGATCCCCGCCAGGGTGGGGATGTCGAGCGGTTTCGCGTAGTCGCGGTCCATGGTGTCCCGGGCCCGCAACAGCCGGCGGTTGTTCTCCTCGACCGCCCGGTTCACCGGCCGCCGCCGTTCACCGGGTTCCGCCGTTCGCAGACCGCCACACGTCAGTATTCTACCGCCGTCCGTCCGTCCGTCCGCGGTGATTCATGCGTCACGGATGAACAGTGCGGAAAAACCATGTCGACGAATAC